>NZ_CP034885.1:226448-526448 GCF_005083105.1 Buchnera aphidicola (Aphis nerii) | reverse complement strand
AAAATTCATCTTCTTCTTTTTTTAAAAATAGTATAATTTCAGTACCTTGTGTTTTTTTTATAATATTTGTTATATTATATTCACCTTCTCCTGATGATTCCCATAATATTCCTTCGTTAGATGTGTTTTTGGCAAATTTTGTTCTAACTAATACTTTATCTGAAACTATGAAAGATGAATAAAAACCTACTCCAAACTGACCAATTAATTCGTTTTTTATGCTATTTTTTTTATTCTCTAAAGATTTTAAAAATGATTTAGTACCTGATTTTGCAATTGTTCCTAAATTTTCAATGACATCTTTTTTCGTCATACCAATGCCATTATCATTGATAATTAATGTTCTTTGAGCTTTATTAATAGAAATTTGAATTTTTGGTGTTATTTTTTGTAGTTCTGGTGATAATATCGATTCAAATCGTATTTTATCTATTGCATCTGATGCATTAGATATTAATTCTCTTAAAAAAATTTCTTTATTTGAATATAAAGAATGAATCATTAAATGTAGAAGTTCCTTTACTTCAGATTGAAAACTATGTGTTTCTTTTTTTTGTATATTCATAGAAAATCCTGTAATAAATTAAAATATCTTTTAAATATTTGGTTTAAAAAATAAAAATTTTATATTTTATGTTGGAATGTTGAATCCTGTAGGAATTGGAATACCTGAAGATATGGCAGACATTTTTTTCTTTTGAACTTCAGATATTCTTCTGGTTGCATCATTAAATGCAGCAGTTGCTAAATCTTCTAGCATATCTTTATCCTCACCTTTCAACAAGCTGTGATCTATTTCTACACGTCTACAATTGTGAGCTCCATTAATAGTTACTTTAACTAATCCAGCACCAGCTTCTCCCGTCACTTCCATTTTTGCGATTTCTTCTTGTATTTGTGTCATTTTTTCTTGCATTTGTTGAGCTTGTTTCATTAAATTTCCTAATCCGCCTTTACTAAACATAGTTTTCTCACTTTTTAAAATTTTAAAAATATTTTGATAAGAATTAAATTTATTACTTATTTTTTATAATTCTTCTTTATTTATTTCCGTAATTGCTAGAAGTAAAATCATTTCTACACCAATTTTATGATTAGGTGTAAAAATTAGTTCTTTTCTTCCAGCTAGTAAAATTTTATAACATATTTGAATATCTTTTATATTTTTTTGATCTGCTATTTTTTGTATATCATATTGGTAATTTTTATAGATATTTTCACTCCATTCTAATGGGTATGTTTTGATCATAGCAATATGATGTAAAATACGTAACATTTCTATTAAAATATTTTCCCATTCTATATTTATTTTATTCATTTTTTTTAATAAAAACATTATTTGTTTAATATCTTTTTCTAATAAAAATTTAGTTAATAAATATATATTTTTATCGCTTGGTATCCCAAGCATTTCATTTACATTTTTTAAATTAATTTTATTTTTACTAAAACTTATAGCATGTTCTGCTAAATTTAATGCATCTCTCATGCTACCTTTAGCATATGTAGATATTTTTTTTAAAGCATTTTCGTCAAAATTAATATTTTCATTATTTAAAACAAATTTTAAATAATTAAAAATATTTTCTTCAGATAATATATTTAGTTTAAAATATAAACAACGAGATATAATAGTTTTAGGTATTTTTTCTATATCTGTTGTTGCTAAAATAAATTTAATATGGGAAGGTGGTTCTTCCAGTGTTTTTAAAAGTGCATTAAAGCTGTGTCTAGAAAGCATGTGAACTTCATCAATTAAGTATATTTTAAATCTACTTTTAATTGGAGCATAATAAATGTTATCTAAAATTTCTCTCATGTCTTCTATTTTTGTTTTTGAAGCAGCATCTATTTCAATAAAATCAAGACAAGATCCTTTTTCTATTTCTTTACAAGTAATACATTTTCTACAAGGTAGTAAAGTAATATTTTTTTGACAACTTAAGCTTTTAGCTAATAACCGACCAAGAGTAGTTTTACCTGTTCCTCTACTTCCAGATAATAACCATGCATGATGAATTCTTCCCATAGAAATTGCATTACATATAGAAGTTATAATGTGTTTTTGACCAATAATTTCTTTAAAATATTGAGGACGATATCTTCTTGCTAATATTTGATAATTCATATTTTTTATAATGTTATTATAATGTTAATTTTATTTAAATATTAAAAAATTTTTTAAAATATTAGTTGTAAATTATACATTTAGTGTATAGAATATGAAATGCAATTTTCTTATATTAAAATATAATAAAAAAGATTCTGTTAGTCCTGAACACTGTTAAATTGAAAAATGAGTCAGGTCTGGAAAGAAGCAGCTATATCAATTAATACAGGTGTTTTGTTAAAACTAACAGAATCTTTTAAATTTAATGTTTAAATAATTGAAAATTATACATTTTTGAATAATAACCATTTTTTTGTAGTAATGTTTTATGATTTCCGCATTCTACAATCTTCCCTTTATCTAGAACTACAATCACATCTGCATCAATTATTGTAGAAAGTCTATGTGCTATAATAATTAATGTGGTATTTTTTCTAATTAAAGTTAAAGTTTTTTGAATTAGTTGTTCAGTTCCAGAATCAATATTAGCAGTTGCTTCATCTAATATAAGTATTTTGGGATTTTTTACGAGTATTCTAGCAATAGAAAGTAGTTGTTTTTGTCCAACTGATAAAGTGTTCCCTTCCTCTCCTAAAATTGAATATAAACCTCGTGGCATAGATTTTACCAGTGAATCAAGATTAACTATTTTTAATGTTTCCCATATCTTATCTTCTGATATTTCTTTTCCTAATGCAATATTAGAAAGAAAAGTATCTGCGAGAATTATTGGATCTTGTTGTACCATTAATATACTTTCTCTTAAGATACAATGACTTATAGATTTAATGGGTTTATTATCAAGATATATCTCTCCATTTTTAATTGGATAGTATCCCATTAATAAATTAGCTAAAGTACTTTTTCCACTACCCGTGTGACCTACAAATGCAACGAAACTTTTAGATGGAATATCTATATTAATATTATCAAGTATATTTTTTTGAGGTTCTAAATAACTAAAGCTTAGGTTTTTTATATTTATTTTTCCAGTTTTTAACCTTTTTTTATGTTTTCCATATGCTTGTTTTTGTGAATCGATAAGAGAAAATATCCTTTCTCCAGCCACGATTGCTTGTTGTAGTATGGATTGTTGAATAGTAATTGAAATTAAAGGTTCATTAAGACGTCCAAGATATGTAATAAAAGCATATAATATACCTACTTCAAATACTTCATGTTTTAAACAACTAAATGATAAAATAAAACTACATAAAACTAAAGCTGATATTAAACTTAATAATGGACGTAATAAAAATCCATCTAATTTTAATATTTTCATTCGTGCTAAATAATGTAATTGACTACTATTTTGAATGCTTTTTTTAAATCTATTTTGCTGCCTAAATTGTTGTATAACGTTCATACCATTAATTGTTTCATTAAATTTGTTATTTATATTTGCTAAATAGTATCTAACTTTTCTAAGTAATGGAGTACTATAATATTGATAAATCGACATAATAATTATTACTAATGGAATAATAAACATTGCAATTATTGCCATATGCCATTCAAGAGTGAACATTGCACATAATATAATAACAATTAATGTTACACTTCGAAATAAAGTAGGAGCAACAGTATCATATAACTCTTTAATTGCTTCAGTATCATTTGTTACTTTAGAAATAATTTGACCAATCGGTTGCGAATCAAATTGATAAATCGGTTGTTTTATTGCTGAATTCATAACATCATGACGTAATTTATTAATTATTCCTACAGATATTTTATTAAAATAAATACTTTGAAAATAATTAAAAAAAACAGATAATATCTGTAATATAATAAATGTAATTACAATTATCAGTATTACTTGAAGATAAAATTTATGTTGAGATAAAATATTGTTAATAAAATAACTAATTAATATAGGTCCTAAAACCTCAGCAGTTGCACCACTTATAAGTAAAAAAAATGATAAAATAATTTTTTTTTTGTAAGGTATTGCATATTTTATTAAGCGCTTTAAAATTGGCCAAAATTCTATTAAACGATTCATATTATAAATTTCTCATCTATTCTAATAATCCTCATTTTTTTCTGATTGTTGGTAATAATACATAGATTGATACCAATTTTTTTCTTTTATTAATGTTTTATGATTACCCTTTTGAATAATTATACCTTTTTCAATTACAATAATTTCATCTGCATTTATTAATCCAGATAAACGATGTGCTACAATTATTAGAGAGTGTCCTTTTTTTTTCCATTGGTATAAGTTATTCAAAATATTATTTTCAGTACTTCCATCTACTGCAGATAACGCATCATCTAAAATTAATATTTCTGAATTTAACAATAGTGCTCTAGCTATAGAAATTCTTTGTTTTTGACCACCTGATAACATTACACCTCTTTCACCAACTTGTGTTTGATATCCCCGAGGGAATCGTATGATATCTTTATGTATATCTGCTAATCGTGCTGCTTCTTCAATTTCATTTTTAGATGCACTAGGTCTTCCTAAAGCAATATTATTATATATATTATCTGAAAATAAAAATGCAGTTTGATTGACAACAGAAACTTTACTTCTCCAATAATCAATCTTTAATTGCAATAATGAAATTGAATTGTAAGTTATTTCTCCTTTAGTAATTTTAAATTGTCTTTGAATAAGCTTTAGCAAAGTACTTTTTCCAGAACCAGTAGGTCCACAAATACCTAAAGTTTTACCTGGTAAAAGAGTAAAATTGATTTTTTTTAAAGACGGTGTATTTCGTTTTGGATAGAAAAAAGTATTAATATCAACATGTATAATTTTTGCAATATTAGATGTTGTTTTGTTGCCATCTTCAATATATAGTTTTTTATTAATAATTGAATAAATTCTTTCCCATGCAGCACTTCCTCTTTCTACTATATTAAACATCCATGCTAGTGCTAACATTGGCCAAATCATTAAACCTAAATACATAATAAAACTTGTTAGCTGTCCTATTGTGATTTTTTGATTCCATACCAAATATCCACCTATAGTTATAGCTAATAAATTAGAAAAAGCTACTGACAAGTAAATTACAGGATCAAAACGTGCATCTATTTCTGCTACTTGCATATTTTTTTTACCAGCTTCATTAACAATATTATTAAATTTTTTTAATTGATATTTTTCTAATCCAAATGATCGAATCATACGAATACTAGTTAATATTTCTTGTGTTTGATTATTTAATAAAGAAAATGAATTTTGTGCATTTCTAAATCTATCATGTAATTCTCTTCCGTATTTTTTGATTAAAATAGCCATAATTGGCATTGGTATAAGAGAAATTATTGTTAATAAAGAACTAATTTGAGTAATCATTACTATTAATACAGATAAACCCATAATAGATGAATCTATAAGTGTTAAAACGCCTTCTCCTGCTGCAAATACAACACGATCAACATCATTCGTTGCTCTAGCAATTAAATCTCCAGTTCGATTTTTTAAAAAAAATATTTGACTTTGATTGCTAAGATGCGAATAAAATTTGACTCGTAATTCCGTTGCAAGGTTATAAGACGCTCCAAATAACAGAATTCTCCATAAATATCTTAATATATATACAGTAATTGCAATTAAAAAAATAATTGAAATCCATGGTAATATTTTTATTCCACTCATTTTTTTTTTAATAATCAAGTCAATTAAAATTCCGATTATTTTAGGTGGTATTAATTGTAAAAATGCTATTGTTACTAATAAAATAATAGATCCTAAATAACGTTTCCATTCTTGTACAAAGTACCATTTTAATTGGTTAAACAATCTCACAAAATAATCCTAAAATGTAAATATTGAAAATGTGTATTTTTATATTATATCTTTTTGATTAAATTTTATTTTTAAAATTAATAAATTAAAAACATTTTTTTATATAATAATATATAATATTAATTAAAAATTTTTTTCAGAAGTTAAATATAAAAATATGAATAAAAAAATCAAAAAAATACTAATAGTTTTTAGCGGTGGACAAGATTCAACAACTTGTCTAATACATTATGCTAATTTATATAAAGAAGTTTATTGTATTACTTTTGATTATGATCAAATGCATAAATCTGAAATTAATGCTTCTCGTTTTATATCTAAATATTTTAAAGTAAAAAAACATATATTTATAGATGTTAGATTTTTAAAGAATCTTTCTAAAAGTAGTTTAACAAATAAAAATATTTCAATTTATAATAACCATCCATTAAATCTATCTTTGCCTAGTACTTTCGTTCCAGGTCGAAATATTTTATTTTTAACTTTATCTTCTATGTATGCTTTCAATCATAAAATTGATTTTGTTGTTTTAGGTGTAAATACAATTGATTTTTCTGGTTATCCTGATTGTAGAAATGAATTCATTAAAACAATGAATCATGTTGTTCAAATTGGAATGGATTGTCAAATTAGCTTTAAAGTTCCTTTAATGAATTTAAGTAAAGCGGAGATATGGTCGTTATCAGATTATTGGAATTTAAGTAAATTTATTCTTAATCATACAGTTACTTGTTATAAAGGTATAATAGGAAATGGATGTGGTCAATGTCGAGCATGTATTATTCGATATGAAGGATTTAACAAATGGAAATCTAATCCTTCATATTATATGAAAAAATTAAAAGATAAATTTGATTTTTATAATTAATTATATCTTATTCATATATTTAAAACATATTTTATTTAAATAAGCATCGAAAGATATTTATATTTTTTTCATTTTGCTATATACAATTTTTGATTTTTTATGAAGATTTTCAAGTATACAATTAAATATTTTTTCTATATTATTTTTTTCTAAATATTTACTAATCATTTCTTCTTCATTTTTTGAGAATGCTGCATTATACACTTTTGATATATATGCAATTATAAAATTTTTATTTTTGTCTTGGTACATAGTATAAATTTTTTTACTGTTATTTTTACATGACATAGAGAAAATTTTAGATATTATTGGATTATGATCATATCTAGACAATGTTTCTGAATGATTAAATATTAAATTTTCTTTTTTAAATATTTCTTTATTTCCATTATTTAACTCAAATAAAATTTTTTTAACTTTTTCTTTAGTTTTTATAAATGCTTTTTTATATTTTAAAATATTTATAATATTATTTTTAACTTCTTCTAATTTTTTAAATTTTTTTGTTTTAAAATCTTTTATAGTTAATAAAAATAGTTGATTATTTTTTAGTTCAATTAGTCCTGAATGTGATTTCATTTTGTTTTCTCTATTTAATAATCCTGATTTAAAAATTATTTTTTTTAAAATAGGATTTTCAAATATTTTTGGAACAGAATTTTTATCAAACCACTTGCTTTCTATAGATTTAATATTAGATTCTTTTTCAATTAAATCAAATCGATCTTTATGTTTTTTAGATAAAATTAAAATATTTTTTTTAGTATTATAATATTCATCTAAAGCTTTTTTATGTTTTATTTCAGATTGAATTATATGATATACTTCATTTATTTTTTTTATTTTCTTAAATAATATTTTATTTAGTTTTACAATTAGAAATTCATTATTAAATTCAATAATATCAGAAATTTGATTAGCTTGATTTAAATTAGATTTTTTAATTTCTTCAGGTATCAAATTAATTGGTATCCATCCGATATTTCCTCCTTTTTTAGAAGACATGGGTTCAATTGATTTTTCTCTTGCTAATTTTGAAAATTTTTCTCCGTTTTTTAATTTTAATAATATTAAATTTGCTTCTTTTTTAGTTTTTATTTGAATAATACTATAATTTCTTTTTTCTTCTGTGGAATATTTATCAATATTTTTTTTATACCAATTTTTAATTTCTTTATCGTTACATTTCACATTTAGTTTATTTGGTTGTATATGAATATAACTAATTTTGAATTTTTCGAGATTATAAAATTTATTTTTATTTTTATTAAAATAATTTAATATTTCTAAATTATTTACACTTTGATTTTTTATAGAGTTAACTTTAAAGATGACTTTTTTTATTGTTCGTTTCTGAGATAATAAATTAATTATATGATTTTTTTCCCCATCTAATATAAAATTTGTTTCTGCAATAGTGTTAATTAAATTTATTGTATTTAATTTTTTTTTAATTAATTCTATATATTCATAATTTGTTAAGTTAACTGATTCTAAATATTTTAAGTATTTTTTATTACTGAATGTATTGTTTTCTTGAAACATATTAGAATTTAATATTATTTTTTTAATTTCATTATCATTGAGATTAAATTGAATTTTTTTTGTATATTGTTCTAATAAAATATTATTTATTAGTTGAGATAATACGTAATTATATATTTTTTCTTTAAGTGTTTTGTAGTGACTAACTATATTGAAATTTTTTCCTAATATTTTTCTCTGTTTATTTAATTCAATATTAAACATGTTTTTTAATGTGTCAAAACTAATTTTTTCTTCATTAACTTTTACTACATATTTTATTTTTTCTTTATGAATATAATTATTTAAAGTGCCAAATATTATTGATAAAATAATTATTCCTAAAATACATTTAATTACAATTTTTTTTGATTGTAATTTTGAGAATATTATCATAATACAATGATCCTAAATATTTTAAATTTTACATTATAATTTTATAATTTTTTTATCCATATTATAAAGGCTGACAACTTTTTGCCAGCCAAATTTATTTTATATAAATACGTTTTATATATAAGGAATATTTTCTAACGATAATTTTAAAACTTCTTCAATATGTTTAACTGGATGTATTGTTAATCCATCAATAATATTTTTTGGTATTTCTTCTAAATGTCGTTGATTTTCATATGGTATTAAAACTGTTTTAACACCACCTCGGTGCGCTGCTAGTAATTTTTCCTTTAGTCCTCCTATAGTAAGTACTTTTCCTTGTAAAGTAATTTCTCCTGTCATAGCAATATTAGATCTTACAGGATTTTTCGTTAAAGAAGATACTATTGCAGTACACATTGCAATACCTGCGCTAGGACCATCTTTTGGAGTGGCACCTTCGGGAACATGAACATGAATATCACATTTTTCATAAAAATCTTTTTTTATTCCTAGTTTTTTAGCTTGTGATCGAACTACTGTTAGTGCAGCTTGAATTGATTCTTGCATTACTTCACCTAGAGAACCTGTATAAGTAAGTTTTCCTTTTCCTGAAACACATGCTGTTTCAATTGTTAGAAGTTCTCCACCTACTTCAGTCCATGCTAATCCAACTACTTGTCCGATTTGATTTAAATGATTTGTTTTTCCATAATCAAATCGTTTAATTCCTAAAAAATTATTTATATTTTTTTTGTTTATTTCAATATGTTTTAAAGATTTATTTAAGATTAATTTTTTTACTACTTTTCTACATATTTTAGATATTTCACGTTCTAAACCACGTACGCCGGCTTCTCGTGTGTAATAATGAATAATATGCATGATAGCGCAATCGGTAATTGTTAGTTCTTTTCTTTTTAAAGCATTTCTTTCAAGTTGTTTTGGATATAAATAGTTTTTTGCTATATTTAGTTTTTCATTTTCTGTATATCCAGATAATCTAATAATTTCCATTCTGTCAAGTAATGGAGCAGGTATATTCATGGAATTTGATGTTGCTACAAACATTATGTCAGAAAGATCATAATCTACTTCTAAGTAATGATCGTTGAAATTAATATTTTGCTCTGGATCAAGAACTTCTAATAATGCAGAAGCTGGATCTACTCTAACATCACAAGACATTTTATCGATTTCATCAAGTAAAAATAATGGATTTTTTACTTTTGCCTTAATCATTTTTTGAATGATTTTTCCTGGCATCGATCCTATATATGTTCTACGATGTCCTCTAATTTCTGCTTCATCTCTGATTCCACCTAATGCCATACGTACATATTTTCTACCTGTAGATCTTGCAATAGATTTTCCTAATGATGTTTTACCTACACCCGGTGGACCAATTAAACATAGAATAGGGCCTTTTACTTTATTTGTTCTACTTTGTACAGCTAGGTACTCTAGTATTCTTTCTTTAACTTTTTCAAGTCCAAAATGATCAATATCAAGAATTTCTTTAGCTTCTTGAATATCTTTTTTAATTTTTGTTTTTGTATTCCATGGTACTTGTAACATCCAATCAATATAACTTCTTACTACAGTAGCTTCTGCAGACATCGGCGACATCATTTTTAGTTTTTGCAATTCTGATTCTGTTTTTTCTTTGGCTTCCTTGGGCATTTTTAAAGATTTAATTTTCCGTTTTAAAATTTTATTTTCATCAGGAATTTCATCCATATCACCAAGTTCTTTTTGTATAGCTTTAATTTGTTCGTTTAAATAATATTCTCTTTGACTTTTTTCCATTTGTTTTTTAACACGGTTTCTAATTCTTTTTTCTACTTGTAATAAATCTATTTCTGATTCCATAATAGCCATTAAAAACTCTAGTCTTTTGCTTACATTGTTTATTTCAAGGACTGATTGTTTATCAATTAATTTTAATGGCATATGAGCTGCAATAGTATCTGCTAGTTTTTCTGAATTTGTTATATTATTAAGAGTATTTAGTATTTCTGATGGAATTTTTTTATTAAGTTGAATATAAGATTCAAATTGATTAATTGTTGTTCTAATTAATACTTTGTTTTCTTTATTTAAGATATTAGATATCTTAATTAATTTTGCTTCAGCTATATAATGTTCTCCAGTATTAATTAAATTTATAATAGATGCACGTTGTAAACCTTCAACTAATACTTTTACTGTACCATCTGGAAGTTTTAACATTTGTAAAATAGAACTAATAGTACCTATATTAAATAAATCATTTGTATTTGGTTCATCTTTTGATGCTTCTTTTTGTGCAATTAGCATAATTTTTTTATCATTATTCATAGATGTTTCAATACATTTAATTGATTTTTTACGACCTACAAACAATGGAATAACCATATGAGGATACACAACTACATCTCTCAATGGTAAAACAGGAATTTGAATGCGTTCAGAACGCTCAGAATTCATAGAGCTCTCTCTTTAGTTGAATTTCCGATACTGTGTGTAAATTTGAAAACTGCAAGATATATAAAAAATATACAGTTATATTTATAATTGATTTAATTTATATGAATAATCATTTTATATGTAATATTTATTTTACTTTAAAAAATTAATTTAAAATAAAACATTATCCAGATTTCTTTATTCACCAGATGCTTTTTTTGATTTATTTTTTTCATATATTATTTTAGGTGATGATTTTGAATGTATTACTGATTCATTAATTAATACTTTGTTTACATGTTGCATTGATGGTAATTCATACATAATATCTAATAAAACTTTTTCAATAATAGATCTTAATCCTCTTGCGCCCGTTTTTTTAAACATTGCTTGTTTTGCAATTGCTTTAATTGATTTTTTATCAAATTCTAATTTTACTTTTTCTAAATTAAATAATGTTTGATATTGTTTAATTAAAGCATTTTTAGGTTTACATAATATTTCAACAAGTGCATTTTCTGTTAATTCATTAACTATTGTAATAATAGGCAAACGACCAATAAATTCTGGAATTAATCCAAATTTTATTAAATCCTTTGGTTCAACTTGTTTTAATAATTGTTTTTCTGATTGTTTTTGATTTTTATTATCAATTGCTGCATTAAATCCAATTTCAGTATTTATATTAATTCTTTTTGAAATAATGTTAGATAATCCTGAAAATGCTCCTGCACATATAAACAATATATTTGAAGTGTCAATTTGTAAAAATTCTTGTTGTGGATGTTTTCGACCACCTTGAGGAGGTACAGATGCTAAAGTTCCTTCAATCAACTTTAATAAAGCTTGTTGTACTCCCTCGCCTGATACATCTCTAGTTATAGAAGGATTGTCGGACTTTTTTGAAATTTTATCAATTTCATCTATGTATATAATTCCTAATTCGGCTTTTTTTATATTATATTTACATTTTTGTAATAATTTTTGTATAATATTTTCAACATCTTCTCCTACATATCCTGCTTCAGTTAAAGTAGTAGCATCTGCAATACTAAATGGTACATTTAATAGTTTTGCTAATGTTTTCGCTAATAAAGTTTTTCCGCTTCCAGTAGGTCCAATTAATAAAATATTACTTTTACCAAGTTCAGTTTTTTCAGAATCTTTATGAATATTTCGAATACGTTGATAGTGATTATAAACAGCTACTGATAAAACTTTTTTTGTGTGATCTTGTCCTATTACATAACTATCAAGATATTTTTTTATTTCACATGGCGTAGGTAAATTTTTTAAATCATCATTTGGAATATCTTTTGATAGTTTTGTCTCTTCAATAATATTATTGCATAATTTAATACATTCATTACATATACATACCGATGGGCCAGCTATTAATTTTTCTACTTCTTTTTGGTTTTTTCCACAAAAAGAACAATGAAGTAATTTTTTAGAATCATCTTTACTCTTATCTGTCATATTTTTAACCTCTTATTTACTATTTATTGATTTTTTGAGTAAATTGATTCTATTTGATTTTTTAGTATAAAAAAATATTTTATAAAAATTTTTTATTTTCGATCAGTTAGGATTAAATCAATCAGTCCATATTGAATAGATTCATGCGCTGAAAAAAAGCAATCTCTTTCTGTATCTTTATTTATTTGTTTAATAGACTGACCAGTATGTAAAGAAAACAATTGGTTTAGTTTTTTTTTCATTTTTATAATTTCTTTTGCATGAATAGCAATATCTGATGCTTGACCTTGAAATCCACCTAATGGTTGATGAATCATAATTCTAGAGTTGAGCAAAGAAGATCTTTTCCCTTTAGCACCAGATGCTAATAAAAATGCTGCCATTGAACATGCTTGTCCTATACAAATAGTTCTTATATCTGGATTAATAAATTGCATAGTATCATAAATAGACATGCCTGAAGTGATCACACCGCCGGGTGAATTAATATATAAAAATATATCTTTTTCTGGGTTTTCAGCTTCTAGAAAAAGCATTTGAGCTATAATGCTATTAGCCATATTATCTTCTATAGTACCATTCATAAATATTATACGTTCTTTTAATAATCTTGAATATATATCATATGAACGTTCTCCTCTTGAATGTTGTTCAACAACCATTGGAATTAATATCGAATTAGACATTGTTTAGTATTCTCTCAATAAGAAAAGATAAATTTATAAATCAAGATATTAAAATTTTTTTTATTTAAATATTTTTAAAAAATTATATAATATACAATTATTAATAATTATTGTTTTTCAAAAAAATAATGTTTCTGTACAACTTAAGTTATAATTTACAAATTCATTAAAAGTATATTTTTTTTCTATAATTTTAATTTCTCTTTTTAAAAATCTTATAACTTCTTTTTCTAATTCCAAATTTTGTATTGTTTTTCTTAATGTTTCATTTCTATTATATATTTTAATAATTTCTAATGGTTTATTATATTTTAAAGATATTTTTTTGATTGTTGATTCTATTTTTTTTGTATCTACTAAAATTTTATTATCGTTAATAATTTTTTCTAAAATTAATTTAGCGCATAATCTTTTTTTAGCTTCTACTAAAAGATTAGTATGATATTTTTTATATAAAATATTTTTAACTTCTGATTTATATTCTTTTATTAATTTTTTATGTAATATTTTAGTTTCTTCTTTTAGTAAAACAGGGGGTATTTTAATTGGATTTTCTTTTATTAATTTTTGTATAATTTGATTTTTTAAATAATTTTGAGTTAATTTGTTTATATCTTTAATTGTTCTATCTTTTATAGATTCTAAGTTGAATTTATTAAAATTAAAATTTTTAACAGCTTTATTTAATTCTTCACTTTTTTCCTCTTCAATATTTATTATTTTAATTTTTAATATAATATTTTTATTGTTAAGTTTTTTTTCTGGATGGAATGAAGAAAAAAATACTTTTATAAAAATAATATCATTAACGTAATGGTTAATTATTTTATTATTTAATTCATTTATTAAATAATTTTTAAAAACAATAAATTGAATATTTTTTGTATCAAATTCTTTTATTTTAGTATCATTTTCAAATAATGAATAACTAATTGTTACTCGATCATTAATTTTAATAGCTCTATTAACTGGATTCCATATATTTAGTTTTTTTTGATTATTTAATATGTTTTTTTTTATATCTTCATCATTGATATTAACAACAATTTTTTCTACTTGAATTAAACTAAGCTCTTTTATTTTAATTTCAGGGTATAATTCATAATCAACAGAATATTTAAAATGTTCATTTTGTTCTTCTTTTTCATTTATATAATATTTAGGTTGACCAATAATGTTAATTTTTTGTGTATTTAAAAATTCAAAAAAAAATTTTTGCATTAGTTTATTAAATACATCATAATAAACACTATTTCCATATTTTTGCTGTATTATTTTAATAGGTACTTTCCCTTTTCTAAAACCATTAATACTTGTTTTTTTATTAATTTTAGTAAATTCTTTTAGAAGAGTATTATCGATTGTTATTTTCGGAATATTGATTGTAACACGATGACCTGCATCTTTATTTTTTTCCATAAGAAATTTCATCTTATTACCTTAAAAATTACATTTATCAGTGAGTTTTAAATATTTTATATTTTTTATTTTTTATAACGACAAAATTTTTGATATTTTTGGAGTATTGTATAAAAAATTATACGTGATTTTTTTATAATTTTATTATACAAAATATTTTTATTTGAAATAAACATATTAAAGTTATTTATTGTAATACGAGTATGGTATTTTTTATTGTATTTTTTTAAAGCAATTTATTGAATTAATTTGTTTATATTTTTTATATTTCCACTCTTGTAAAGTATAAGTATATAATGTAATTGAATATATATTTTTTTTATATATTTCATTTAATTTTTCAAAAATTAAACGATGTCTATCAATTGTTGTTTTATTTATAAAATCATTGCTAATAATAATTATTTTTAAATGTGTGAGAGTATTTTTAGTATGTCTGTGAAATTTACTATCATTATAAATTTTAATATTTTTGATATTAATTTTTGATGTTAAATATTTTTTTATTTTTTCTAAACACATAGAATTAATTTGATTTCCTAATTGAAAAAATACTTATAAAATTTTTTTTCAGTTTTTATAAAATATATTTTTGCAAGTAATAAAAGTTTCTTTAACTATAATAAAATACTTAATATAAATATATTTTTTATTTAAATTTTATCAATTTTTGAAAAATAATTCAATTATTTCAAAAATTATTACTCTTTTGGATATTTGAAAATTGTAATTAAGTAAAAATAATGATAAAAAATTTTAAATTAGTAAATTTTGAGGTTTTAAAAAATGATATATATAAATTTTAACAAATTTTTTAAAATATTATTGTTAACTTCAATTATTTTTATATTAAATGGTTGTAATAATATGTTTTCAACTGAACATGGCATAATTGCTAAACAAGAATATTCATTAATTTTGATATCATTTGTAATGATGATGTTTGTTATCATTCCTGTGTTTTTTATGACAATATATTTTTCAGTTAAATATCGTGCATCTAATATAAATGAAATATACAAACCAAATTGGTCTGAATCTAAAATAATAGAAATTATAGTTTGGATTGTTCCTATTTTGATAATTTCTTTTTTAGCACTTTTAACATGGAATTATTGTCATATATTAGATCCTCAAAAACCTATATCCTCGAAATATAAACCTATCAAAATAGATGTTATTGCATTAGATTGGAGATGGTTATTTATTTATCCTGAATATGGTATTGCAAGTATAAATGAAATAGCTTTTCCTACAAATAAACCAGTGATGTTCCGTATCACTTCAAACTCTGTTATGAATTCTTTTTTTATTCCATCACTTGGCAGTCAAATATATGCTATGCCTGGAATGGTAACAAAACTAAATTTAATTTCTAATGATTCAGGAAAATATAAAGGAATATCTTCTAATTATAGTGGTAAAGGGTTTTCTAATATGAAATTTACTGTAATCTCATTACCAGATAAAAAAACATTTATAAATTGGATTAACAAAGTAAAAAATTCACCAAAAAAGTTAAATACCATGAAAATGTTTAACAAAGTATCTTCTCCTAACGAAAATCATTATGTAGAATATTTTTCGCATGTTGATAAAACATTATTGAGTAAAATAATTCATTAATATTGTTAAAATAAATATTTACTATAATTTTTTGAATAAATACAGGATTAGAAAAATATGTTTGGAAAATTAACATTAAATGCTATACCTTACAATGAACCTATCATCATGATAACGTATTTCTTTATTATTTTGATTGGGT
Source organism: Buchnera aphidicola (Aphis nerii) (assembly GCF_005083105.1). Taxonomy (NCBI): domain Bacteria; kingdom Pseudomonadati; phylum Pseudomonadota; class Gammaproteobacteria; order Enterobacterales; family Erwiniaceae; genus Buchnera; species Buchnera aphidicola. Next base: position 510,002 of record NZ_CP034885.1, on the reverse strand, counting down.
TGTGCTTAACTTTAGGTATTACTTATTATGGAAAATGGAAATATTTATGGTCAGAATGGTTTACTACTGTTGATCATAAAAAAATAGCTATCATGTATGGGATATTATCTTTTATTATGTTGTTCAGAGGATTTGTAGATGCAATATTAATGCGTGCTCAACAAGTGATTTCATCTTCAGGAAATCATGGTTTTTTACCTTCACATCATTATGATCAAATATTTACCGCACATGGTGTGATAATGATTTTTTTTGTAGCAATGCCTCTTGTTATCGGATTAATGAATTTAGTCGTTCCATTGCAAATTGGCGCCCGTGATATAGCCTTTCCTTTTCTTAATAGCTTGAGTTTTTGGTTAAATGTAAGCAGTGCTATATTATTAACTATTTCCTTAGGAGTAGGTGAATTTGCACAAACTGGTTGGTTAGCTTATCCACCATTATCTGGTATTAAATATAGTCCTGGAGTTGGAGTAGACTATTGGATTTGGAGTCTTCAAATTTCTGGAGTTGGAACAACTTTAACAGGAATTAATTTTTTAGTAACTATTCTAAAAATGAGAGCTCCTGGAATGAGTTTATTTAAAATGCCTGTATTTACATGGACATCATTATGTACAAATGTATTAATAGTTATATCTTTTCCAGTATTAACTATTACTCTTTTTTTATTAACTCTAGATCGTTATTTTAATTTTCATTTTTTTACTAATGATCTTGGTGGAAACGCTATGATGTATATTAATTTAATATGGATTTGGGGACATCCTGAGGTATATATTTTAGTTCTTCCAGTATTTGGTATTTTTTCAGAAGTAGTCGCTACTTTTTCAAAAAAGCGTTTGTTTGGGTATGTTTCTCTGGTATGGGCGACATTAGCTATTACTATTTTATCTTTTATTGTTTGGTTACATCATTTTTTTACTATGGGTGCAGGAGCAAATGTTAATGCTTTTTTTGGAATTACTACGATGATTATAGCAATTCCTACTGGTGTAAAAATTTTTAATTGGTTATTTACTATGTATCAAGGTCGTGTTCATATGCATTCATCAATGTTATGGACTATTGGTTTTTTGTTAACTTTTTCTATTGGTGGAATGACTGGCGTATTGTTATCTGTTCCTCCAGTTGATTTTATTTTACATAATAGTGTATTTTTAGTTGCTCATTTTCATAATGTTATCATTGGTGGTGTTGTTTTTGGTTGTTTTGCTGGAATTAATTATTGGTTTCCAAAATTATTTGGTTTCATTTTAAATGAAACTTGGGGAAAACGTGCATTTTGGTTTTGGATAACAGGTTTTTTTACTGCTTTTATGCCTTTATACTTTTTAGGTTTTATGGGTATGACTCGTCGTTTAAGTCAAAATATTGATTTAGAGTTTCATTTTTTATTATGTGTTGCTGCTATAGGTGCTATTTTTATTGGTATAGGTATTATATGTCAAGTAATTCAATTTTGGGTTTCAATAAAAAATCGAAATGATAATTTAGATGTTACTGGTGACCCATGGGACGGAAGAACTTTAGAATGGTCTACTTCTTCTCCTGCTCCATTTTATAATTTTGCAATTATTCCTAATATTAAAAGTAAAGATGATTTTTGGGAAACAAAAAAACAAAGTAAATGTCTAAAAAATATTAATTATCACTCGATTCATATGCCAAAGAATACAGAATCAGGGTTTTTTATTGGTTTTTTATCTTTAATATTTGGTTTTTCTGCTGTTTGGCATATTTTTTGGTTATGTTCAATTTCTTTTTTATTGATAGTCATAAGTTTAATTATAAAAAGTGTAAATGAAGATAACGATTATATTGTTTCTATAAAAGAAATTGAAAAAATAGAAAAACAAAAGTTTTTAAAAATTAAAAAGTAGGTTTAAAATGACAAAAAAAATAAATAGTCAAATATTATATCCTTTTTTAAAAAAAAAAGATGAACACATAAAAAGTAATAAATTGTTTGGATTTTGGATATATTTAATGAGTGATTGCATTATGTTCGCTGTTTTATTCGCTGTATATGCAATTATTTTTAACAATTTACCTTTAAATTTTATTAGTCATAAAATTTTTAATTTATATTATGTTTTATTTGAAACATTTATTCTATTATTAAGTTCATTAACATGTGCCATGTTGACTATAGAACAAAATAAAAAAAATATAAAAATGATTTACTTTTATTTTATAGTTACTTTTTTTTTAGGTATGGTTTTTCTTGTGATGGAAATCAATGAATTTTATAATTTATTTATAGAAAACTATATGCCTAATAAACATGCTTTTTTCTCTATTTTTTTCACAATTATTGGAACACATGGCATTCATATTATTTTTGGTTTGGTTTTTATATTATCAATTATTTATCAGATTTTTAAATTAGGACTAACTTATAATGTTCAAGTTCGCATCTTATGTTTTAGTTTATTTTGGCATTTTCTAGATATTATATGGATTTGTATTTTTACTTTTATTTATTTAAATGGAGTGATTTAATGCGCAAATGTTTTAAACTCAATGTTTGTTTTAATAAACAGATACAATCTTATATATATACTTTTTTATTTTCTATACTATTAACTATAATTCCATTTTTTATTATTAAAAATCAATATTTTTCTAACACTTTAAATCGGTTAATTATTATTCTTTGTTCTTGTATTCAAATAATTATTCATTTTATATATTTTTTACATTTAAATAGTGTTAAAAAGCATTATTGGTATTTAACGTCTTTATTATTCATAATAATCATTATATTTATTGTCATTTTTGGTTCTATATGGATTATGTTAAATTTAAATCATCATATTATGATGTAAAATCATTTGAAAATATATTTATATGTTAAAATATTATTTAGAAATAACAAAACCTCGTATTATTTTAGGAAATATAATTTTATTAGTTGGTGGTTTTTTATTTTCATCTCATTTTTCTTTTAATTTTTTTTTATTTGTATTTACTATTTTGGGAACATCTTTAATTATTGCTTCTAGTTGTGTTTTTAATAATTTAATTGATATAGAAATAGATTCAAAAATGATTAGAACAAAAAATAGAGCGTTAGTCAAAAAAAGACTCAAACCTATATCAGCTTGTATTTTTGGAATTGTTTTAGGAACGTTAGGTATATCTATATTAGGGTTGTTAGTCAATTTTTTATCAATGTCTTTATCAATAATTGGATTTATTATTTATGTTTTTATGTATACTTTCTTAAAAAGAACATCAATATATTCTACTTTTATTGGAAGTTTTTCAGGTTCGATTCCGTCTTTAATTGGTTATACTGCTGCTAATAATACTATTAATATAGTTTGTGTTATATTATTTATTGTTTTTATATTTTGGCAAATGTCTCATTTTTATGCTATTTCTCTAATTTATATAGAAGATTATAAAAATGCTAATTTACCTGTTTTTCCTATAATAAAAGGTATTTCAAAAACAAAGAAACATATTTTTTATTATATAATATGTTTTATATTATCTAGTTTTGTATTAACATTCTTAGGATATTTGGGTGCTATTTTTTTATTTTTTACTTCTGTTTTAAATTTTTATTGGTTATATGTATCATATTTGAATATTAAAGAGAAAAAATCTCTTAAATACTCTAGTCAAATATTTTATTTATCGATTTTAGTTATTTTATTTTTTAATATATTAATTTCAATTGATTTTAGATTTTAATATTTTTTATAAACATTGTGAAGGTTTCGGTATTCCAGCTATTTTACTGGCTTGTTTTGCTGGACCTTTAGGAAACAATTGAAATAAATAAACGCTATGAATTTTTTTACTTAGTATTTTATTCATGCTATTAATTAGCATACGCATTGATGGTGTAATATTGTACTTGAAATAAAAATTTCTTATAAAATATATTATTTCCCAATGTTCATATGTAAGTATAATATTTTCTTTTTTTGCAATTTCTTTCGCTAAGGAAGTATTCCAATCTTTGTTATTTTTTAAATAACCTTCTAAATCTTTTTCTATTTTTTCGTAATTTAAATGTTTTTTAGAGTTTTTTATTATTGACATAATTTTTTATAATATAAAAAGTTTACAAAAAATATTGAGTTAAATATGAAAAATTATAAAATGAATTTTTTTGAATTACAAGTAACATTAAGTTTTTGTATTATTTTTTTACTGCGTATGTTAGGTGTATTTTCTATTATTCCAGCATTAAGTAAATATGGATTATATTTAGCTGGAGGAAATAAATTTTTAATTGGATTATCTGTTAGTGTATATGCTACTACGCAAATGATTTTTCAAATTCCTTTTGGAATTTTATCTGATAGATTTAATCGAAAAAAAATAATTATATTTGGTCTTTTTGTTTTTTTAATTGGTAGTATTATAGCTGCAAATATAAATTCTATTTGGGGATTAATTATTGGTAGAGCTATACAAGGTGCAGGGGCTATTTCTGGTGTTTCTATGGCTTTATTATCTGATTTAGTTAGAAAGGAAAATCATATTAAATCTATTTCTGCTATAGGTGCAAGTTTTGCTGTTTCTTTTTTGATTTCTATTGTTTTTGGTTCGTTTATTATTGAAAAATTTAGTTTTTCTTTTATTTTTTGGTTTTCTGCTATATTTTCAATTCTTTGTATTTTAATTATTTTATTTATTGTGCCTAATAGTAAAAATATAAAATTTGAAAAAGACATAAAAATTTTTCATCAAAAAAATATTAAATATCTTTTTAATAAAAAATTTTGTAGATTTTATTTTAGTATTTTTTCCTTACATTTTTTATTAACAATGCATTTTTTAATTATACCTAATCAATTAGAGCTTTCTGGAGTAAAATTTAATTATCATTGGGTTGTTTATTTAATAACAATAATATTTTCATTTTTTATTTTATATTTCATAATGTTTTATAGTAAGTTTTATTTATTTTTTAAAAATATTATTGAGATATGTATTTTTTTTATTTTTTTGTCATCATTAATTTTTTTATTTTTTGATAATCATTTAATATATTTAATATTGTCGTTACAAATATTTTTTATTGCTTTTAATATATTAGAAGTATTTTTGCCTTCATATTTAAGTAGGGAAATATCTATTAATAATTATAAAGGTCGTATTATGAGTATTTATTCTACTAGTCAATACTTAGGAATATGTTTGGGGGGAATTTTAAATGGATGGTTGTATAGTTGTTTAAATGTTTCAAAAATTTTCTTCTGTGAAGTATGTTTAGTTTTTATATGGTTTGTATTTAATTGTTTTTGTAAAAAATAATGTTTATCGGTATAATTAATAAAAATTTATATTATTTTTTTAATTTTTTAGGTATTTAAATGTGAATTTTTTTAATTTTTATCAAAATCGTATAAATAAAAAACTATTTAATATATTAAACAATTTACCTTTTCAAAATTCAATTCTTATTAAATCAATGAAATATGGAACTTTGATGGGAGGTAAAAGATTACGTCCATGTTTAATTTATGTCATTGGAGAAATGTTTAAAGTAAATATTATTACATTAGATGCTATATCTATAGCAGTTGAATTAATTCATGCTTATTCCTTAATTCATGATGATTTACCATGTATTGATGATGATTCTCTTAGAAGAGGAAAACTTGCTTGTCACATAAAATACGGTGAAAATTTTGCTCTACTCGCTGGAGATGCGTTGCAAAGTTTAGCATTTAATATTTTATCTACACATATTATGCCTGGGGTTTCTCATAAAAGTCGTTTGAAAATTATTTCTGAATTATCCAATTCTATTGGATGCGCTGGTATGTGTATTGGACAAACATTAGATTTGCAAAAAGATACAAAAGAACTTGATATCACTGAATTAGAAAAAATTAATTTATATAAAACTGCATTTTTAATTAGATCCTCTGTTCGTTTGTCATATTTATCTGCAAATTTTTGTTCTAAAAAAATATTATTATTATTAGATCGTTTTTCTATTTCTATTGGTTTAGCTTTTCAAATTCAAGATGATATTTTTGATTATGAAAATGACTTTAAAAAAATAAAAAATTATAAAAGTGATAATATATGTAAAACATATCCATATTTAATTGGAATTAAACAATCTAAAAATAAAATAAAAATTTTACATGAAGAAGCATTATCTATTTTGGCTTTTTTAAAAAAAAATTTTTTTATTACTAATAAATTAGAATTATTAACAGATTTTATAATACAACGTTTACAATAAATTTAATAATGAGTTCCTAATGAATTTTGATGTAAAAAAATATCCAATTTTGTCTTGGGTTCATTCAGTTAAAAATTTGAGATGTTTACCAATTAAAAAATTACCTCAATTATGTATAGAACTGAGAAAATATTTGTTAGACATAATTTTTATTACTGAAGGACATTGTGCATCTGGTTTAGGTGTCGTTGAAATGACAGTGGCTTTACATTATGTTTATAATACACCATTTGATAATTTATTATGGGATGTTGGACACCAATCTTATCCTCATAAAATATTAACTGGTAGAGCAAAAAAAATAGTTAGTATTAGAAAAAAAGATGGATTGCATCCATTTCCATTTCGTGAAGAAAGTAAATATGATGTTTTTAGTACAGGTCATTCTTCAACATCAATTAGTGCAGGTTTAGGATTATCAATAGCAGCTCAAAAAGAAGGAAAAAATAGAAAAACTGTTTGTGTTATTGGTGATGGAGCAATAACATCTGGTATGGCATTTGAAGCTATGAATCATGCTGGCGAAATACAATCTGATTTACTAGTAATATTAAATGATAATGAAATGTCTATTTCTAAAAATGTAGGTGCTTTAAATAAACACTTGAAAAATTTAAAAAATATTGAATTTAATCATCTATTAAAAAATTCATTTTTTGAAAATTTATCTTTTCAATATTTTGGACCATTTGATGGTCATGATATATTTAATTTAGTTAAAGTTTTAAAAAATTTAAAAAATAAAAAAGGGAGTTGTTTGTTGCATTTGATTACAAAAAAAGGTAAAGGTTATCCCCCAGCAGAACTAGATCCAATTAAATGGCATACTGTTCCTAAAAATAATTTTTCATATTCTAATAAAAAAATTTTTACTTATTCTGAAGTATTTGGTTCCTGGCTTTGTGATATGGCAAGTATTGATGAAAAATTGATAGCGATTACACCTGCTATGTGTGAAGGTTCAGGTATGTTAAATTTTTCTCGTTTATTTCCTAATCAATATTTTGATGTTTCTATTGCTGAACAGCATGCAATTACTTTTGCAGCTGGTTTAGCTGTTGCTGGTTATAAACCTGTAGTTTCAATATATTCTACTTTTTTACAACGTGCTTATGATCAAATTATACACGATGTCGCATTGCAAAAGCTGTCTATTTTATTTGCTATTGATAGAGGAGGAATTGTTGGAAATGATGGACCAACACATCAAGGTCTTTTTGATTTGGCTTATTTAAGATGTATTCCTGGTATAATTATTATGACACCAAGTAATGAAAATGAATGTAGACAAATGTTATATACTGGATATATGTATAAAATAGGTCCCACGGTAGTAAGATATCCTAAAGGTGAAGGCATAGGTGTACCATTAAAACCTATGAATTTAATACCGTTAGGTCAATCTATTTTGAAAAGAGTAGGTCATAAAATAGCAATTTTAAATTTTGGTGCTTTATTAGAAGCTGCTTTATCAGCAGCGAACAATTTAAATGCAACATTGGTTGATATGCGATTTGTAAAACCATTAGATACTAATATAATTACTCAATTATCTTATAAACATCAATTTTTAGTAACCATTGAAGAAGGAATTATTTCAGGAGGTGCAGGAAGTTCAGTAAATGAATTTATTATGATAAAAAAACTTTTTCTTCCAGTTTTAAATATTGGACTACCAGATACATTTATTTCTCAAGGTACTCAACAAGAAATCAGACATTGTTACGAGTTAGATGCTGATGGGATTGAAAAAAAAATTTTTTCTTGGATTTCATCATCATGTTAAATATTAAAATATTTTTTATGATATAATTTTTTTTAAATAAATTAAATATTTTGTATACTAAAGTAAAAAACACTACTATCTTTTTTTCTTTATTACTTTTAATGCAGCCTTATCCAGAACTCCGTTAATAAATTTATGACTATCTTCTGATCCAAATAATTTTGCTAATTCGATACCTTCATTAATAGAGACTTTATATGGTATATCATTTCTTTTATATAGTTCATAAAATGAAATTCTTAGAATTGCTTTTTCTACTTGTCCTAATTTTTTTAATGAACGAAACAAATATGGTTTCATTAAATCATCTATGTTTTTACAGTTATTAGTTATTCCTAAAATCAAATCATAAAAATATTTTAGATCAATGTTTCTTTGATTTTTTTCTTTTAAAAATTCTATTACATTATCTTGAATATTGTTTTGTGAAATCTCCCAAGAATAAAGCATTTGTAAAGCACATGCACGTGCTTTTCTGCGAAAATATGGATTTATCATAAATATTCCTAGTTTTTTATTTTTTTTGAGGCTTTAATATTAATCTTATATCTGGTCCTATTTTTCTGAAATCTAAAAAATTAAATTTTATACATTCAAATAATGTTAAATTATTTTTTAAAAAAAATAATGGTTTTGCTTCATGACCTAATATTTTAGGTGCTATATATATAATTATTTCATCTATTAACTGCATCTTTAATAAATGACCAGAAAAATTACTACCAGCTTCTATCCATAGGTTGTTAATTTCTAAATTTCCTATAAATTTTAATGTAGATATAATATCAATTTTTTTTTCGTTTGGTTTTATTATAATTTGCTTTATGTTTTCTGGCCATAATTCATTGTCTGGTTTTAATCTTATCAATAAAATTTTTTCTTTTGTTTGCATTATTTTATGTGTTTTTTTCATTCTATTTTTACTATCTATAATAATTCTTATTGGATGTTTAAAATCTTTTTTAGGAAATTTAGATAGTATTTTTTTATTAAATTCTTTTGTACGTACAGTTAATTGAGAATTATCATATAAAATTGTTTTACTGGTACTTAATATTGCGGAACTTTTTGCTCGAAATATTTGCACATCTTGACGAGAACTTTTAGAACTAATCCATTTACTTTCACCATTTTTCATTGCAATTCTTCCATCTATTGACATTGCTAATTTAAGTTGTATTCATGGCAATCCAGTTTTCATACGTTTTAAAAAACCTTGATTATATTTTTGAGATTCTTTTGCAAGTAATCCTGTTTCTACAGAAATACCATTTTTTTTAAGATAGATCACTCCTTTACCGGATACTTTAGGATTTGGGTCTAAATTAGATATTATTACATGATTAATACCGGAATTAATAATGGCATCACAGCATGGAGGAGTTTTTCCAAAATGGTTACATGGTTCTAATGTGATATATGCAGTTGCTCCCTTTGATTTATTGCCTGCCATATTTAATGCATTAATTTCAGCATGATGATCGCCATATTTTTTGTGCCATCCTTCTCCGACAATATCGTTGTTATTTACAATTACACAGCCAACATTAGGATTTGGAGCAGTTGTAAACTCTCCTAGTTTACTAAGTTGTATTGCTCTTCTCATATAAAATATATTTTTCATATTTTTCCAAAAATGTTAAAAATTATTTACATCAAAATGATTAAAACCAATTTTTTTAAAATTTATCTTTTTTTTATTTTGCATTAAATTAAAGCCTCTTTTTTTTGAAGTGATATAACCAATGTGTTTACATTGAATTAATTTATTTTTAATAGCTGAATTTAATTTTTTAATATTTTTTTTAGATATTGTAAAGCATAATTCATAATCTTCTCCAAAGTATAACGACCAGTTAAAATAATTATTTTTTTTAAAATTATTTATTAAATTTTTAGAAATAGGTAATTTATTTAGTTCAATATCAGCTCCACATTGACTTTCTTCTAGTATATGTCCTAGATCAGAAATTAATCCATCTGATATATCTATTGCTGAATTAGCAAAATTCCTTAGGATTATGCCTTCAGAAACTCGGGGTGTAGGGTTTAAATGTTTTCGTATAAGATAATTTCTTACTTTAATATTTATTGGATATTTCTTTTTTTGAAGTAAAAAAAAACCAGCAGCACTTTCTCCAAGATATCCTGTAACATATATTAAATCTCCTTCTTTAGCGTTTTTTCGTAATAATGTTTTGCTTCCTTTAATTAATCCATAAACACTTGGTGTAATACTTAAAGGCCCACAATTAGTATCACCACCTATTAGTGTAATTTTATATTGATTTAAAATTTGAAAAAAGCTTTGACTAAAACATTTTAACCATTCACTATCTACTTTAGGCATGGTAATAGATAATGTCATCCATTTTGGAAGTGCACCCATAGCAGCTAAATCACTTAAATTTACAGCTATTGTTTTGTATGCTAGATTTTTTGGATGTATATTTTTAAAAAAATGAGTACCTTCTACTAAAGTATCAGTACTAATTGCAAGTACATTTTTTTTTGGTATTTTTATTAAGGCAGTATCATCCCCAATACCTTTAATAAGATTTTTATCTATTTTTTGATGTTTATTAAAAAAATTAGAAATAATTTCAAATTCATTATATTTCATGATTTAATCGTTATTTTTTAATTTTTCTATAACATTAATCATTTCTAATGCTGCTAGTGCAGCTTCAGAGCCTTTATTTCCCATTTTTAAACCTGATCTTTCAATAGATTCTTCTAGATTGTTTGTAGTTAATATTGCCATTGTAATTGGTATTAAATATTTTATACTAATTTTAGAAAGATTTTTATATGTATCATTTGCAATATATTTAAAATGGTCTGTATTACCTTTGATTATTGTGCCTATAGCAATAATTGCATTATATTTTTTAAATTTTGCGATATAATTTGCCACTATAGGTATTTCATGTGCGCCAGGAACATATATTTTTAAAATATTTTCCTCTTTTATTTGACCTATTCTAGTTAATGTATCTAATGCTCCAGATAATAAGTGATTATTAATAAATTGATTAAATCTAGAAATAATAATAGCGATAGATGCTGTTTCGTTTGTAATGCCTGATTGAATAATATTCATTTTTTAAAATTTTTAGTTGTTTTTCAAATGTGTTTGTAATATCCAAGCATATCCATAATGATTATAAAAACCTGCTTGTATACCGGCTTTTTCTCCAATTCCTTGGTAAATATCGAAATGTTGTCCTTTAATCATTCCTCCTACGTCTAGAGCACATAATAATCGTATTTCATATTTATGAGTAAATATACCTTGTTTATTAAGTAAAGGCATTTGAACTAGCAAAATACTTCCATTTTTTATTATAGATTTATCTACTGCTATTGCTGATTTTTTAACTAATGGTACAGAACTAGATCCAAATACTTCTGTTTTTTTAGTTTCTTTAAAAAAAACAAAAGATTTATTTTCTTCAAGTAACTTTTGAACCTCTAATTTTGTATGTTTATTACACCAATTTTTAATACTTTTCATAGAAATATCTTTTTTATTTATTTCACCTCGTTCTATCAGAATCTTTCCTATACTTGTATATGGCCAATTATTTTTACTAGAATAACTGAAAAAAGTTAATGGATTATCATGTCCATAGTCTATAAAACCACTTCCTTGGATCTCCATAATAAAGTTATCTACTAAAGATCTAGTATAAGCTAAAATATATTTTTTTTTTAAAATACCATTATATATATCTTTTCTTTGTGGAAAAATTTTATTTTTCTTTAAATTAGATGGTGTTCGATATATTGGATATATAAAGTTATCTTGCTTTGTTTTTCTTGCTTTTAATATAGGTGTATAGTATCCAGTGATTTTAATATTTCCATAATTATCTACGCCTTTCATTTGATATATTTTAATTCCAAATTTATTTAATGTATTAAAATCTGGTTTTTTTAACCATTTTTTAAGATTGTTATAAAGATATAAATTTTTTGAATATAAATTTGGAGAAAATTTTTTAATTTTTTCTAATTGTATAAGAAAATCTTCTTGATTAATTAATTTATTTTTAATATCTATTTTTTTTATTTCAGTAAAGTTTTTAATCAATTTTTTCTTATATTGTTGTCCTTTTGTAGAATCATAATTATTACATGAAATTACAAATATAAGCATTAAATTTATTATTATTTTTTGCATATTTATATTATTTTAAATTTTTAAAATATTACTATTAATTATAGTAATGTTGTTTAATATTTATTAAATTGATTTTTAAAAAATTATTTTTAAAAATTTTTTAAATTATATTTAAAAAAAGATTGCATTTTTTTTATTAAAGATGTATCCTTTATTAACTAAAGCGGGGTGGAGCAGTCTGGTAGCTCGTCGGGCTCATAACCCGAAGGTCGTTGGTTCAAATCCGGCCCCCGCAACCAAAAAATACATCCCATCTTTAAAAAAAATCTTCCAAAATTTCGCTTTTATTATGATATTTTAAAATTTATCATAATGGATTTTAATTTAAATAATGTAAATTATTAGTTTAGTTTCAAAATAATATATAGATTCAAGTAAAAAATCAAGAGGATTATCATGCAAGAGCGTACTACTGAATTAGTTCAGGGTTTTCGCCATAGTGTTCCTTATATTAATGCTCATCGTGGAAAAACATTTGTAATCATGATGAGTGGTGAAGCAATTAAATATGGAAATTTCACTGGTATTATTAATGATATTGGTTTATTACATAGTTTAGGTATTCGTTTAGTTGTTGTATATGGAGCTTGTCCTCAAATCAATTCAAATTTGAATGAAAAAAAAATTAAAATAACATATCACAAGTATATACGTGTCACTAATTTATTATGTTTAGAACAAGTAAAACAAGCAGCAGGAAGATTACAACTTGATATTACTGCGCGTCTTTCTATGAGTTTAAGTAATACTCCATTACAAGGTGCAAATATTAATGTTGTAAGTGGAAATTTTATCATCGCACAACCGTTAGGAATAGATGAAGGCGTAGATTATGCACATACTGGACGTATTAGAAGGATTGATAAAAAAGCTATCGACTGTCAATTAAAAAATAATGCTATAGTTTTAATTGGGCCTGTTGCTGTTTCTGTTACAGGAGAAAGTTTTAATTTAACTTCTGAAGAAATTGCTACTCAAGTTAGTATTAAATTAAAAGCAGAAAAAATGATAGGATTTTGCAATAATCAAGGTGTACTTGATAATCAAGGAAAAACTATTTCTGAATTATTACCTGATGATATAAACAGTAAAATTATGCAATTAGAAAAAAATGGGGATTATATTTCTTCAACAGTACGTTTTTTAAAAGGATCTATAAAAGCTTGTAAAAATGGTGTAAATCGAAGTCATTTAATTAGTTACCATACAAATGGTGCTTTGTTACAAGAATTATTTTCTAGAGATGGCATTGGAACACAGATTGTAATGGAATCTGCTGAAAAAATTAGAGAAGCTAATATTAATGATATTGGCGGAATTTTAGAGTTAATTCGTCCCTTAGAAAAAAAAGGAATTCTAGTCCGTAGATCAAGAGAACAGTTAGAAATAGAAGTAGATAAATTCACAATTATTGAACGTGATAATTTAACTATTGGATGTGCTGCATTATATCCTTTTATTAAAGAAAGTTTAGGAGAAATGGCATGTGTTGCAGTTCATCCAGATTATCGTAATTCATCTAGAGGCGATTGGTTATTAAAAACAATTAAATTAAATGCTAAAAAAATGAATTTAAAAAAAATATTTGTACTTACTACTCATAGTATTCATTGGTTTCAAGAAAGAGGATTTATTATTGTTAATGTTGACATGCTACCTGAAAGCAAACAAAAAATGTATAATTATCAACGTTGTTCAAAAGTTTTAATGATGGATTTATTTTAATTTATTCAAATTTTTTTTGTTTTTTTGCTGCTGAAATAAATATTTTTTTATTTGAAAATATACTTAACATTTTTTTAGATCTTGTGATTGCTGTATATAAAATTTCTTTATTTAATATTTCTAAGTTTTGATTCGGAAGTATTAATGTTGTATGATCAAATTCAGAACCTTGTGCTTTATGAACAGTAATACACCAAGCAGTTTCATAATTTTCTAATAGATTAATAGGAATATTTTTAATATTTTTTTTTCCTATTAAAAAATATACTTGTAGTTCTTTATCTTTATTTAAACTAGTAATTCCTATATCACCATTCGATAAATTTAAATATTTATTATTTTTAGTTATAATAATAGGTTTTCCTACATACCATATTTGGTTGTTAATATAAAAATATTTTTTAATAATATTTTTTTTGTACATCATTTTTTCTAAAATATAATTTATATTATTAATTCCAAATAAACCATCTCGTACAACACATAATACCTGATATTTTTGAAATGTATTTATAATAGTTTCGATATTTTTTTTTTGTATAATTTTGTCCCAATATCCTTGGTAGTAAAAAATGATTTTATTTATCATTTTTTTATATTGTATTTCACAATTAATATTGTAAAATATAACATTTTTTATAAAATTATTAAAAAGTTGATTAAAAATATCTTTTTTATTTTCATAAATTGCATTTGATAATATACAAATTCCTGAATCTTCTTTAAATCTATAGTTTTTTTTTAAAATACATATTTTATCACTTATTAAATATTTATTAGATTTATTTTCTTTGTTGTACAATTTTGAATACTTTGTAATTTTTTTCAAGATAGATATAGTTTCTAAACTATATCCATAATATGAATAATTATAAATTTTTTTTAAAATAGATCCTGCTCCTATTGGCGATAATTGATTATGATCTCCAATAAAAATAACTTTAACATTTTTCTCAATAGAAGAAAATATATTATTCATCATTAAAATATCTATCATAGATACTTCATCAATTATTAAAACATCTATATTCAAACGATTATTTTTATTAAAAAAAATTGTATTAGATATTTTTGATATTCCTAATAATTTATGTATAGTAACAGGTTTTAATATGCAAATTTTTTTTTCTTTTTCAGAGAGATGTGAATTAAGTATTTTATAATTGTTTAATATTTCAATCAAACGTGCAGTAGCTTTTCCTGTCGGTGATGATAATTGTATTTTAATATTTTTTTTTGTATTTTTTATTAATACGATAATAATTTTTATTATTGTAGTAGTTTTTCCAGTACCAGGACCTCCTAAAATAAAAGTTATTTGATTAATTAAGCTTAATGCTACTGCTATTTTTTGGGCATTATATTCCTTATTAGGAAACAATTTTTTTAATAAATTACAAGTTTTTATTAAGTTAAATTCATTATTTATTTTTTTTTTAGATAAAATTTTTAAAATATTTTGTTCAGCTTTCCATATTTTATAAAGATATACTTGATTTTCTAATAAAACTAATGGTGTTATAGTATTTCCATTACCAAAAGCATGATGTTTTAATAATTCCAATGACCAATTTATTTTTTTGTTATTTAAAATAAATAATATTTTTTTAATAATTTTCTTGTCACCAGTAGAAAAAAAATTATTTTTTTCGAAATATTTAAGAGATAAAAAAATACATCCATTATTACTTTCAAAACTTACACATGCTGCTACTAACATAATAACGTTGTTTTTTTTAGATATAAATTGTGAAAAAACAAAATCAATCATACGTATAATTTTTTTTTTTACTAGTTCTTGTAGTAATTTTTTCATATGAATTATATTATTTAATTTTTTATTATCAATAAATCAATTAAATGTTTAATTAATAAATAATTTGGCATGGTATAGAAAATACTATTAGTTTTATTTATATTGTCTATTCCTCTTAAAAACATATAAAAAATGCCACCAAAATTATCTTCATAACTATATTTTTTGATTTTTTTATTTAGATATTGATGTAATGCTACTGTATATATTTGATATTGAAGATCGTAACGATTTTTTATTATTTCTTTTTTTATATTTTTTGAAGAGTAATAATTTTTATCATCACCCAGATAATTAGATTTATAATCGATTATATAATATTTTTTGTTCCATAGAAATACTAAATCAATAGATCCTTTTAGAATTCCATTAATTGGATTAAAAGAAAATTTAGGAGTTAAAGAAGAAATAGGATCGAAAGATTGAATAATTTTATTAAGATCTATACTATTTAACGTTTTTTGTATCGGTAAAAAAAAATTCATTTCCTTTATATATTGATTGGGTTTTAACATAGATAAATTAAAGTTTATTTTTTTAAATTTTACATTAATAATATTATTTATCCAAGACATTAATATTGGGGCCCATTCTTCTGAAAATTCATATTTTTTTAAAACTTGATAAAAAAAATTAATATTTAATTTTTTTATAAAATTAATTTTATTTAATATATAATGAATAAGAATTCCACTTTTTTTTCCTTTAGGAAAGTTTTTAAATATTATTTCTTTTTTATTATTTTCCTTGTAATCAAAAATATTATTTATATTAAAATTTTGATTTTGATCAAGACAAATGCTTTCTTTTTTTAATTTGGTAAAACTGGTTATTTGGAAATAATTTTGTGGTTTTTTAATTAAAAATTCAGGCGGAGATAATAAGTATATATTTTTTTTAATGTAAGGTCGATCAATGTTCATTGAATCATATTTAATTGCAATATATGATTTTATGTTTAATAAATTTATTTCTTTTAATAGACTGTTATAATCCATATAACATCCACGTTGTATAATATATCCCAATGCACTTTTATGATTTTTGTTCTTTTTTTGATTTTTTTTATTAATAACATCTCCCATTCCTAAACAACAATGATAAATAGATCTAGTTATAGCAACATATAAAAAACGCAAGTCTTCAGATAATCTTTCATTTTCTACTATTTTTTGAGTTTCTTTATTTTGAGATAAGTCAAAAAACATTTTGAAAGTCTTTTTATCATGATATAAATATAATTTTGATTTTTTGTATGTTCCAGCAAAAGGAATCCAAACTATGGGATATTCTAGGCCTTTAGATTTATGTATGGTAATTATTTTAATGACTTCTGATTGTTTAAAGTATCTAATGTTTTCATCTTCTGATATATCTTTTTTTTCTGATATTTTTTTTTCTAACCATCTTACTAAAGATGATTTTTGATGGAAATATGTAGCTTGTTTTTCTAATAGTTCTGCTATATGTAAAAAATTTATATTTTTTTGATAATATTGAAATTTATCTGAATTTTTAGAATATTTTTGATAGTCTAGTATAATGTTTTTAATAGTACAGAAAATTCCTATATTTTTCCATATGTTACGATATTCATATAATTTATTTACTATAAAATGTGATGTTTTTTTATTTATTTCCTTTTCACCTTCCAATAAAATTTGGTAAAAAATATGAGTAAAAATAGATTGTTTTAACAATTGTATATTAGTTGGTTGTAAGATAGACTGAAGTATAATAAGAAGTTCATATGCATCATTAGTTTGAAATATATTTTTATTAGATGATGAATAAAAAGATTGGATATTAACTTTTTTTAATGCATTTTTAATAATACCAGCTTCTTTTTTATTTCTTACTAATATTACAATATCACTTGCTTTTAAAACTGTTTCTGTATTTTGATTAATTAGCGTTGCTTCTCCTTTTTTGGCACATGTCAGCCAATAACAAATTTCATTAGCGCACTGTTTTGCAATCCAATCTTGATATTCTTCAATATATGTTTTTTCTTTTTTTTTAAAAAAGAAACTAATAGATTTTTGAATTATTCCTCGTATTTTAAATTGCATGTTTTTATTATTGCACGAAACAATGTTTTCGAATGAAATATTTTTAAAAAAAAATGGATATTTATTACGTGAAAATAAATAATTTATAAATTTACATATATTACTTGCAGATCTCCAATTAGTATCAAGATAATAATGGTTTTTAATTTTTGATTTAGCATTTAAATAAGAAAAAATATCTGCTCCTCTAAAACTATATATTGATTGTTTTGGATCACCTATCAGAAATAATGCTGTGTTTTTATTATTTATTTTATATAAAATATTGAAAATCTGATATTGTTTAATATCAGTATCTTGAAATTCATCAATAAAAGCTACTGGATATTTTTTAATAATTATTTTTCTTAGTTCTTTTTCTTTTTTAATATGCTTTAAAAGAGTATCTAATAAATCATTAAATCCTAATAAAAGTTTTTTCTTTTTTTCTTTTTTTAAAATTTTAGTTATTTTTTTAATAGCTTGAAATAAAATAATATTTTTTAAAGAAAGTTTTTTTTTCAGTATTTCTTCAATATTTTCAAAAAAAATATGATATGGAATTTTTTGGTTTTTTATATTTTTTATGATTATTTCTTTTGAAAAATATTTTAATGAAGTTGGTATTTGATAGTTTTCAGTTTCAGATTTTGCCCAATTTGTAATATTTTTTATCCATCTAGATATATTTGACTCATTATATATTTTTTTATTAGGTTTTAATTGTTCTATTAAATTTAAAATTACTACATTATAACATAGCCATTTTTTTTTAAAAATATTTATGATTTGAATGTTTTTTTCATGATATTTTATAATATCATTATTATTTTTATTAAATTTTTCAGTGAAATATACTTTACTACAATTAAATATTGGTTTTAATTCAGTTAAAAGCGATTCTGGATTTTTATAATATTGAGAAATTATATTAATTATTTTTTCGGGTAATTTATAAAAATAAGATCTCCAAAAGTCTTCTATAGATTGTAAAAATAAAAGTTCTTCATTTTTAATTATTTCTTTATTAACGTTCAAAAAATATAGTTGTAAAATATCTTTACAAAATCCATGTATTGTATAAATAGACATATGATTTATATTTCTTTTTGCTTTTTCTAAAATACATATAGTTTCTTCTATATTTTTAATTTTTTCTAAAAATGGTTTTAAAATAAGGTTATTAGTTTTTTTAGTAATACAAAACGAGTATAATTGTTCAATATTTTTTTTAATTCTTTTATGTATTTCTTCTTTTGCAAAATTAGTAAAAGTTACTATTAATATTTCTTGTACTAATAAAGGTTTGGTATTTTTTTTATTTCCTATTCCTAATAATAAACGTAAATACATTAATACAATTGCAGTAGTTTTACCAGTTCCAGCAGACGCTTCAATTAAATTTATATTATTAAATGGTATGTTAAATATATTTAATTTTTTTTTCATTATTTTTTTTATACTTTAATAATGGAGACAACCATTTTTTAGAAATATTGCAGATTTTTTTTACATCTAGTTTTGAAATAATTTTTTTTATATAAATATCTTCTTTTTCTCCTTTCATATAAGAATTTCCTATCCATGTATTGCATAATGTTTTATATGCTTCTTTTTTTATATTAGAATCTTTATAAATACAATGATTTTTTATATCATATACTTTATCCAGCCAAGCAGCACCTGATTTTGTTAACAATAAAGGATTTTTCATACCATTGATATATCCTTTGATATATATTAATAAATAATTATATGCAATATTATATGGTAAAGAATGAAATGCAAATATTTGTTTTTTTTGTCCTATAATTTTACTTTCTCCTATACCTCCTAAAACACAGTATGCTAAATGTTCTAACCATAATGACATGCGATCAGAATAGTTAATTGAAGTTGCTTTCCATCGAAGTAAGCCAGTATCTTGTATTTCTTTTAAAATTCCCTTGAAATGATATTGTTCTATTTTAAAATCAAAACTTTTTTCTTGAGGAAATATTCTGTATTGATTAATTGTTTTTTCTATTTCTAATATTTCTTTATATTTTTTTTTTAAAGCTATTTCTCCAAAACCTGAAAATGGTAATGTTCCAGATAATTTTATTTTTTCTAATGTATTTTTTAATTTTTCTTTTTTTATCATTTTATCCAGTAAAAGGTTACTTATTTTAAAATTTTCTAATTGGTGAATTATAAATGGTTCTGTTATAGATAGTTTTTGTTTTATTGAAAATTTTGTATTTAATATAAAATTAAAAAAATATCGTATTGGATGTTTCCAAAATAGTATTAGATCTTCTAAATTAATCAAAGAACTTGGTTTTTTGAAAGAATTTAATTTAATTATTTTCGTAAAAAAAAATTTTTGAATATTTTTAAGTTTGTTTTTGTTTGTATTTTTTGATTTTTTTATCTTAAAACTATTATAAATATGTTCTTTTGTATGTTTTTTATAAATATGTTGAGATATTTTTTTTATGTTTTCTTTTATTTTTAAATTTTCATCTCCTTTAAAACAAAAATATAATGTTATATAATTTATTAGTTGTTCAATTAATATAGATGGATATATTTTAGTTTCATATTTTAGTGAATACCCAATATAACTAATATAAAAATATTCTGTAGCAGATACAAGATTTTGTAAAAATAAATAATATGTCATGTCGTACATATTAATATCAGTTATTAATGGATATTTTTTTAAAAGATTAATATGATGATCTATACTATTTTTTTTCATCGGTTCTTTATAGTCTAATCCTATAATATACATTACTTTAAATGGAATATAACATACTAGAGAAGGATGGCAAAAATTTATAGATCCTATTTCTATTTTTTTTATACTTGTATAATTTATAAAAGATAAAAAATTTTTTTGTAAAACATTAATAGATATTTTTCTTTCATATTGAGATAATATAATTTCGTCTATCATTTTTTCCCAATTTTTATGCATGACTTTAAGAATTTTATCTGGTTTTGTTATATTATTAAAAAAATCGTTTTCAAAATGCTTAAATAATAATTTCCAGTATTTAATTTTTTTTGATGTTGATAATTTTATACGCCATTTATTTAGTATATTAATTACATATAATAGTTTTCCTATTAATTCTGATTTAGAAAAATCAATATAAATCGGTGATGCAATATTATTCCAAATTTTATTTTTTTTATTTATTGCATAACTTAATAGTAATTTTTCAATCCCATAAAACCAAGTATTTTGATCAATTTTTAGAAAACCTAAATCATTCTTATGTTTTTCATTTATACCCCATCTAATATTTGTACATTCTACCCAATTATGTAAAATATTTATTTCTTCTTCTGATATATTAAAGTTTTTTCTTATAGTAGGAATATTAAGTAGTTCTAATATTTCTTCATTGTTAAATCGAATATTAGATAAATTTAATATTTTATTAAAAATATATAATATTTTGTGTTTATTTTTACAATTTTTATGAGAAATATAAAAAGGTATATTTTTATCTTTATTTTTTGATTTAAATATATAATTAATATATGTTACGTAATGTTCTAATGAAAAACAAGTGACTACAATATCATGAGGTTTTATATTTTTATTTGTATTTAGAATTTTTATTAATGTTTTATATAAAACTTCAATTTCATGCTGTTTATTATAGCAAATATTAATAGCTATTGAATTATCTTTATAATTTATAGTTTTTTTGGGTATTTTTTTATTTATTTTAAAGTTTAAAATATTATTTTTAATATTATTTAATAAATTATCTTTAGAATGTTTATTAAAGAAATGATTGATTTGAATATTTTTAAGATTTTGTATGAAAAGTAAATAAATATGTTCATATTTTCCCCATAATAATTCTAATTTATTATTAAAATCATTTTTTGAGTCTGTATTATATATATTATTATATGAACTAATTTTATGAATAATTATATCATTTTGACAGCTTGTTAAATATAAAAAATACACATCACAATATTTACTTATTTTATGAAATATTTCTATATATGATGGATTTATAGAAATAGACCAAATAATAAAAACTCTTTTTGGTAATTTGTTTTTTTTTTAATTATGTTTTTAAATGTATAAAATAAATTTGAAAAATTGTTATTTGATTGATTAAGTTTTTTATTGTCATTTATAATCTCATTCCATAGCTTTATTTGCCATGATTTTTCTGAATTAATTATTAATGTTTTGTTTTTTTTTTCTTTCCATTGATAAACCCACTTGGGTCTATATAGAATATATTTTTGGAATAAATTCTCCATTAGTGATGCAAACTCAAATTTTTTTATTTTGCTATCATTTTTTTTAATATATTTAATAAAATCTTTTTCTTCAATAATTTTAATTATTTTCCAAATGTTAGTTGTTTTTTTTAAGATTTCACTTATTTTTTTTTCTGGAATAATTTTTTTAAATATTTTCCAGATAAATCTATTTGGGTGGATTAATTTAAAATCTGCTGAAATACCCGTATAATTAGCTGTAAATATGTTTAAATACTGGAATAATATTTCATTATCATGGATAATAATTTCTTTCTCAAAAATAGAATGAAGTGGATCTTTTTGAATAATTTTACATATTTTTAAACATAGTATTTTTAGTTGATTAAATTTATATAAATAAAACATAAAAAACCTTTTTTAAAATTATAAATTTTTTAAATTAATGTTTATTTTTTTTATAAAGATGTACGTCTATTTGTGGATAAGGAATATTAATATTATTTTTATCTAATGCTTTTTTAAATTCTGACATTAAGTCCCAGTATACTGAGTTTAATTCATCGGTATTACTCCAACATCTAACGATAAAATTTAAAGAAGATGGTGCTAATTCACTTAAACCAATTATAATATCTCTATCTTTTATAACTCTATCTTCTTTTTCTATCACTTGTCTTAAAACTTTTATAACTAAGTCAATATCTGTATTATATGAAACACTAATACAAAACTCATTTCTTCTAGCTGGTTCTCTTGAATAATTAATAATATTTCCAGAAATTATTTTGTTATTTGGAACAACTACAATTTTACCATCTAAAGTACGTAAAGTTGTATAAAAAATATGAATATTTAAAACTGTTCCTGCTACACTACCTAAATTAACATATTCTCCTGTTTTTAAAGGTCTTAGTGTTACTAATAATACACCAGCTGCAAAATTAGACAAAGAACCTTGTAAAGCCAATCCGATAGCCATTCCTGCAGCGCCTAATATAGCAATCACAGAAGTAGTTTGAACCCCTATTCTTCCTAGTGAGGCAATTAATGTAAAAGTAATAATAATATATCTCATTAACGCAGAAAGAAAACCTGCGATAGTCGCATCGATACGTCGAGTAATTAGTATTTTATTAACACCATTAGATATTATTTTTGCTGCAAACATACCTGTAATTAAAATAACAATTGATGATGTTAAATTAATGATATATCCAAATAATAGCTCTTGATTTCGTATCAACCAATTACCTGCATGATTAATATCACTTACTACATTTAGTTCATCCATTTTAATCTCTTTTTTATATATAATTTAAAAAGTAAGTATGTAATTTAAAAACATCTAAATTATGTAAAATATATTTTTTATAATATATAATTATTGTTTAATTTTTTCGGAGAATATTTTTATTTATTCCCCGGATTATAATATAAAGTATTTATTATAATTTTAAAATATTTAAAGCATTTAATTGTTGGAATGTTTTTTCTAATCTTATAGATATTGATTCTTGAGATTTTCTTATCCATGTTCTTGGATCGTAATATTTTTTATTAGGTTGATTTTTTCCTTCTTTATTGCCTAGTTGGTTTTGTAAAAAATCTTTGTTTTTTTTATAAAAATCTAATACACCTTTCCAAGCAGCCCATTGTACATCTGTATCAATATTCATTTTAACTACGCCATATTTAATAGATTTTTGGATTTCTTTTAAATCTGAACCTGATCCACCGTGAAATACAAAGTTTAATGGTAATTTTTCTAAATTATGTTTAATGCTAATATATTTTTGTGATTTTTTTAGAATATTGGGTTTTAAATTAACATTCCCAGTTTTATATACTCCATGTACATTTCCGAATGCAGCTGCTATAGTGAAATTTTTACTAATCTTGATTAATTTTTCATATGCGTAGTTAACATCTTTAGGTTCTGTATAAAGCAATTCTTTTTTTATATTATTATTATCTATGCCATCTTCTTCTCCTCCTGTACATCCTAATTCAATTTCTAACATCATATTAATTTTTTTGATTTTTTTAAAATATGAGCTACAAATTAAAATATTTTCTTTTATTGATTCTTTAGATAAATCAATCATATGAGATGTAAAAAGAGGTTTTTTATAAATTTTATAATATTCTTCTCCTTCTTTAATTAAACCGTCGATCCATGGTAATATTTCTTTATGACAATGATCAGTATGCAGTATTACTGGAATTTTATAGTGCTTTGCCATTAAATGTACATGTTGGGCTCCTGATATAGCTCCTTTAATAGCCTGTTCATAATCTTTTTTAAATATTTTTTTACCACCTGCAATAAAATAAGATCCTCCATAAGAAAATTGTATAATAACAGGAGATTGTATTTTGTAAGCTGTTTGTAATACGCTATTTATTGAATCAGTACCTATACAATTTACTGCTGGTATTGCAAATTGTTTTTTTTTAGCTAATTCAAATATCATTTGGCATTCATCACCGGTTACAACACCAGGTTTGATGGAGTTTAAATTATTCAAATTATTTCCTATTTAAATTTTATTTAATTAAAAGATATTTTTTAGTACTTAATGAGAAAAATGTTTTTCTAACATGTGTATTGCAGGTAATTTTTTACCTTCAATAAACTCTAGAAATGCACCACCACCTGTTGAAATATAAGAAATTTTATTTTTAATAGAAAACATATCAATAACAGATAGTGTATCACCCCCACCAGCTATTGAGAAAGATGTATTATTTGCTATTGCTTTAGCAATTGTTTCTGTTCCTTTTCTAAAATTAGGAAATTCAAATACTCCTACAGGACCATTCCAGATTATTGTTTTTGCTTTTTCAATTATTTTAACGACTTTTTTTATAGATTCATCGCCAAAATCCATAATTTCTTCATTTTTTTGAATTTTTGATGGTAGTTTAATTATAGATGGTTCATTTTGAGAAAAATTTTTTCCTATACGTGAATCAATTGGTATAATAATATTATTATATTTATTAATTAATGTTTTTGCTTTTGATATAAATGTTGGTTCATGTAATGATTTACCAATATTATAATTAATTGCTAAAAAAGTATTTGCGATTCCACCACCTACTACTACAGTATCTGAAATATTGCACAATTTATTTAATATATTAAATTTAGTGGAAACTTTAGCTCCTCCTACTATAGATACCATAGGACGTTTTGGATTTTTTAGTGCTTTTTTAAGATTATTAATTTCAGACATGAAAAGGAGACCAGCACATGCAATATTTACAAATTTCCCAATTCCATATGTTGATGCTTGTTTTCTATGTGCGCTACCAAAAGCATCCATAATAAAAATATCACATAAATTAGAATATTTTTTAGACAAAATTTCATCGTTTTTTAACTCCCCTGAATTAAAACGAACATTTTCTAAAATTAATAATTCACCTGTTTTAATCGGAAGAATATTTGAAAAATCGTTAGAAAAATATACTTTAGTATAATTTATTTTTTTTTTAAAATATTCAAATATAGGAAGTAATGAATATTTTTTTTCGTAACATTCATTTTTTGGTCTTCCTAAATGAGACATAATAATAACTTTTGCTTTTTTCCGAAGTGCTAATTCAATTGTAGGAAGAGATGCTAATATTCTAGCATCAGATTGAATAATTCCATTTTTAATTGGTACGTTTAAGTCACATCTTATTAATACTTTTTTTCCTGTTATATCTATCTCGTTTACATTTTTAATTTTCATAGAATACCTGTATATTTTTTTATAATTTTAAAATTTTTTTAGACCTGTTATCAGTTATTTATAATAACAGGTGATATAAAATTTTATAATAATTTATTTTTTTAAAAAATTAAGTGCAAGAATAAATACATTAATTTTGGAACCATGTTCTAATTCCGTCTAGAAACATTTGAGTCGCAAGCATAATTAATATTAGACCCATCAATCGTTCTAAAGCATTTACACCTTTAGAACCAAACAATTTTAAAAAAAAACCTGATAATAATAGTACTATAATAGTAAAACACCATGCTATTAGTAAAGATCCTACTAAATATGACATATGATGTAAATATTGATGTGACAATAACATTAATGTGGCTAATAAAGATGGTCCTGCAACTAATGGAATTGCTAGTGGAACTAAGAAAGGTTCTTCATTTGAAGATATTCCATTATTATCTTCCGATGGGAAAATCATTTTAATAGCGATTAAAAATAAAATTATTCCACCAGATATAGATACTGTTTCAGTTTTTAAATTAAGAATATTCAGTATTTTTTCTCCAAGGAATAAAAATAATAGCATAACAATTAAAGCTATAATCATTTCTCGTATAACTACTATTCTTCTTCTTTTTGCATTTAAATTTTTTAATATCGTCATAAAAACAGGCAGATTACCTAAAGGATCCATTATTAAAATTAATAATATAGTTGTAGAGATTATTTCAGTCATTTTAATTTATTATGTCCTTGTAAAAAGATATATTTTTTAACTATATAACATATATATAAAATATTATGAATTTTTTACACTATATAAATTTTTAATATTATTTCTTTAATTTATATAAAAATGTTGTTTTTAAGAAAATTTTATAATTTTATAGTATATTAAAATTTTTAATAAAATTTGATATTTTTAAAAAAACTATTTTTCATAAAATTTATACAATAATTATGTTTATTTGGAGGTCGGAAAGTTTTTGCTGAAATTTTTTTAATTTTATAAAATAAAATTATCTTTTGTAAAAACTCCGTATATTTATTAATGATGAAATCTGTAGGTTTTGTTGGATGGCGTGGTATGGTAGGTTCAGTTTTATTAAATCGAATGATAAAAGAAAATGATTTTTCAAATATTATTCCTCATTTTTTTTCAACCTCTCAATCTGGTCAAAATGGTCCTATTATAAATAATACATTATTTAAAGATTTAAAAGACGCTTACAATTTAAATTTATTGCAAGAAATGGATATTATTATTACATGTCAAGGAGGATCTTATACTGATTCTATTTATCCTAAAATACGTAAAAATAATTGGAAAGGTTATTGGATAGATGCTGCTTCAACTTTAAGAATGAACAATGATTCTGTTATTGTCTTAGATCCCATCAATTTAAAAGTTATACAAAATGCTTTAGATAGTGGAATTAAAACTTTTGTAGGAAGTAATTGCACTGTAAGTTTGATGTTAATGGCCTTAGGAGGATTATTTGAACAAAATTTAATAGAATGGATTTCTGTTTCTACTTATCAGGCAGCATCAGGTGCAGGTGCTAAATATGTAATTGAATTATTAAAACAAATGGGTGCAATATATAATATTGTATGTAATGATTTATCAAATAATCTTTCTTCAATTTTAGATCTTGAAAAAAAAGTTATAACTCAAATCCAAAATAATAATTTTCCATTAAAACATTTTTCTGTACCATTAGCTGGAAGTTTAATACCTTGGATAGATGTTGATATGGGAAATGGTCAAAGTCGAGAAGAATGGAAAGGACAATTTGAAACAAATAAAATATTAGGATCAGAAAATAAAATAATAATAGATGGAACATGTGTTCGAATAAGCTCAATAAGATGTCATAGTCAATCATTTTTTATAAAATTAAATAAAAATCTTTCAAAAAAAAATATAGAAGAAATATTAATTAATCATAATAAATGGGTTGATTTTGTTCCAAATAATATGGAAGAAACAATATGTAAATTAACTCCATCTGCAATAAGTGGTACATTAAGAATACCAGTAGGAAGATTGAGAAAACTTAGTATGGGTAATAAATATTTTTCAGCTTTTACTGTTGGAGATCAGTTGTTATGGGGTGCTGCAGAACCTCTAAGAAGGATGTTGAATTTATTAATTAATATTTAAATTATTTTTTTAACATTTTATCAAATATTTATTTAATATACACACATGGTGTGTATATTAAAATTTTTTTATTTTTTAAAATACTAGTTTTAATTAATTGTATAATATTTTAATAAATCCCTTTTTTTAATAGATAACGATAAGGTTTAATACTAGTTAAACACTCGATCAGTTGATGTTCCATAAAATTACAAAAATGTGGAATATCTCTTTTAGTAGATGGATCGTCTGATAAAACTAAAATAGTTTCATTTTTTTTTATTTTTCTAATGTTTTTTCGAATGATCATAATTGGTTCTGGACATCTAAGTCCAATTAAATTTAACATTATGTTTATTTTTTTCATATTATATAAATGGAATGTTTTCATGTTATTAAAAATAGTTTAGATTTTAATATAATTTTTTTAATAAAATATATTTTTCTACTTCTATTGGTAATAACTTGTGTGAAGTTTTATCATTAATAAAATTTTGTCTAATTTGTGTAGAAGAAATTTTTATAATAGGTATAGATGAAAAAAAAATAAATCCAAATGGTTTTTGACGCAGACAATCTTTATTTTTGATAGTATGTAATGTAATCCATTTTTTTAATTCAATGTTATTTGTTTTAATGCTGATTCTTGGTAGAATTAATAAATGAGCATATAATAATATTTCTTTCCAATTTTTCCAAAGATTAAAATTATTTAAATTGTCTTCTCCTATTATAAAACAGAGCGGTTTTAAAAAACCAATTTTTAATCTGATTTTTTTTAATGTTTCTATAGTATAGAAAATTTTTTTTTTGTTTCTAATAAACTTATTTCGAATAAATTATTACCTTTAATTGCATATTTAATCATTTTTATTTTATGTTTTAAAGATGTTTTAGTTTTAGGTCTATGAGGAGGATTTTGATTAGGTAGTAATATTATTTTTTTTATTGAAATTTCTTTCGCTAATTTTTCTGCAGAGATAATATGTCCATAATGAATTGGATCAAAATTACCTCCGAAGATTGCATATATTTCTTTCATTTTTTTATTGTATTTTTGTCTTTTTATATTTTTGAAGATAATAACAATGTTATTGTTTTTAGATCGATCCAAACATCAGAATTATATTCTATTTTAATTTTTATTTCCATTTGTAATAAAATTCTGATGACTTTTAAGAAATTATTAAAATTAATTGATTTAATTGCGTAATTAAAAAATTTAATTCTATTTAAAGAAACATTTTTTTGCTTAAAGAATACATTTGTATGTAATTCTTTTTGACGTTTCATATTCAATAATATTAATAAATCTTTTTGTAATAATCGTATTAAAACAAGAGGGTTGTATTTTTGTTTTTGAAAAGCATCTAATATATATAAAGCTTTTTTCATATTATTTTGAAAAATTTTATTGATCCAATCTAAAGGATCAAAAATAGCAAATTTATAGATAATTTTTTTTATGTTTTCTGATGTAATATTTTTATTATTCCATATAAGTATTATCATATTTAATACATGGTTTACAAAAAGAGTATTTCCTTCGTAATATTTATACAATAATAAAAAAGCATTTTGGGTCATTTTTATTTTTTTTTCTTTTATTTCACATTTTAACCAGTATTTAAAATTTACATCATATGGTGTAAAACACCATATAATATCAATTTTTAATATATTTTTTTCATTTAATAAGTAATTTTTAAAATGATTAGATAACTGATTAATTTGAAATATTGTTAATATATCTAAATTTTTTAAAAAAAATATTTTTTTTATATTTTTTACTAATAAAAAATTTGATTGTTTTAAAATTAAATTTATAATTAAAACTTTTTTTTGAAAAAATAAATTATTTGAATGATAAAAATTAATTACTCTATTCCAATCTGTGCTTTTTTCAATATTAATCATGTAAATTTCTATAAAACCTTGTTTTTTAGCAAAGTTTAATATTATTTTTTTATTTTTATTTAATAATATTAAATCTTCTCCTAAAAGGATATAAAAAAAATTTAATTTTTCAATTATTTTTTTTTTAGTTCTTCTGTATATATAAATTTCATATGAATAAAAATACCATTTTTAAATGTTTTATATGATAAAATTAATTATTTTATTAGGAATATAAATAATTTTATGTATATTTTCATTGTTTAATTTTTTTTGTAATAGCGTGCTGTTTTTAACATAAGATAAAATTTCTTCTTTTGTTAAATTATTTGGAATTTCTATGATACATTTTTTTTTGCCATTAATTTGAACAATTAATATATTATTTATTTTTAGTAAAAATTTTTTTTCAAAAACAGGCCATTTCTCATTATCTATGAAACAGTTTTTATTTAAATATTTCCATAATATAAAAGAGAAGTGTGGTGTAAATGGATAAAGCATTTTGATAATTGATATTAATGAATCTTTCATAATACATTTATCTTCTTCATTTTCTAATTTAAAATTTACAAGAATATTCACTAATTTCATAATTTCAGAAATAGCGGTATTAAAAGATTTTCTACGGCCAATATCATCAGAAACTTTAGCAATTGTTTTATGTAATAAATGATACATTGTTCGTTGTTTTTTGTTTAAAAGATTTAAATCTATATTTTTATATTTATGTTGTATTTGAATATAACTAAAAGATAATTTCCACAATTTTTTCAAAAACCGGTAAATTCCTTTTAATCCAGATTCATTCCACTCTAATGATGATTCTATAGGGGCAGCAAACATAATAAATAATCGAATAGTATCAGCTCCATATTCATTAATTATTAGTTCTGGTTCAATTCCATTATTTTTAGATTTAGACATTTTAATCATTCCTGCATATGTAACTTTTTTACCTTTTTTATCATATGCTTTAACAATTTCTCCTCGATTATTTTTCTCAATATATACATTAGATTTACTAATCCAATTTCGTTTATTGTCTTTTCCAATTTGATAAAATGCTTCTGATAAAACCATTCCTTGGCATATTAAGTTTTTTACTGGTTCATCAAATTGTAGTAATTTAAAATCTCGTAGTAGTTTATGATAAAATCTAAAATACATTAAATGCATAATAGCATGTTCTATTCCTCCAATATATTGATCAACAGGTAACCAATATTTTGATGTTATAGGATTAATCATACCTTTTTTAAAATTAGGACAAGTATATCTTGCATAATACCAAGAAGATTCCATAAATGTGTCAAATGTGTCTATTTCTCGGTTAGCAGATTGATTGTTAATTTCAGTGTTAGACCAATTAGATTGTTTTTTTAAGGGTTTTTTGAATAGATCTAAATAATTATTTATTTCTGGTAATAATACAGGTAAATCTTTCTCTGGTATTGGTACAATTTCTCCATTTTTTGTTGTCGCCATAGGAATGGGTGTACCCCAATAACGTTGTCTAGATATACACCAATCTTTTAATTTATAAATAATTTTAATTTTTATATTATTTTGTTCTGATAGTTTTTTTTTTATTTCTTTAGTAGCATTGTAATAATCAAGTTTATTAAACTCTCCAGAGTTCATTAATATTCCTTTTTCAGATAAAAAATTTTTTTTAACTAAATTCATATTTTCTATATTAAATGGATGAATCACATATTTTATTTTTAAATTATGTTTTGTAGCAAAAATCCAATCATTTTCATTATGTCCAGGGACTGACATAACTACTCCTGTTCCATAGTCGTTTATTACAAAATTTGCTATCCAGATCGGTATGCTTTTTTTTGTGATAGGATGATTAACAAATATGTTAGTATTTATTCCATTAAATTTTATTTTTTCAATTTCTTCTATAGAACAATTTTCATAATTTTGTTGTTGAATAAATTCTTTTAATATTTTATTTTTTTTTGAAAGAGATACAGAAAATTGATGAAGTGGAGATATAGCAATATATGTGACTCCCATTATTGTATCTAGTCTAGTAGTAAATATTTTTATTTTTTTATTACTATTTTTAATATTAAAAGATATTTCAAATCCTTCTGATCTTCCAATCCAATTTTTTTGCATATTTTTAACTTTTTCAGGCCAATTTTTTAATTGATTTAAATCATTATGTAAACATTCAGCATAGTTTCTAATTTTTAGAAACCATTGTGGTATTTTTTTCTTTATTACAGTACTTTGACATCTCCAACAACATCCATTTATTACTTGTTCATTAGCTAATACAGTTTTATCATGTGGACACCAGTTAACTAAACTATTTTTTTTATAAACTAATTTTTTTTTATATAATTGTATAAAAAACCATTGTTCCCATTTATAATATTCTGGTTCACATGTGGTTATTTCCCTGCTCCAATCATAACTAAATCCTAGTGATTTAAGTTGTTTTTTCATGTATTTTATATTTTTATATGTCCAACATGATGGTGTTATATTATTTTTAATAGCTGCTTCCTCTGCAGGCAATCCAAAGGCATCCCAACCTATAGGTTGTAAAACATTTTTCCCCAACATTCTTTGATATCTTGCAATTACGTCGCTTATAGTATAATTTCTAACATGACCCATATGTAGTTTTCCAGAAGGATATGGGAGCATTGGAAGACAATAATATTTTTCTTTTAATTCATCTTCATAAACATGAAAGGTTTTATTATTTTCCCAATATGTTTGTACATATTTTTCAATATCTTTTGGACAATACTCTTGTTCCATAGTTTTCTCTATAATAATTTTTAATTTTTTTAAAAATAAATAAAAATTTTAAATATTTTATTTCATAAAAACATAAATACATTTTTTAAAAAATATTTTTATTTTTTATATTTTTTCTATAATTTTATTTTCTGGAATAGTTACATGTATTTGTATAATTTTTCTACTATCTGCTGAAGATATTTTAAAATTATATCCATTAATATTAATATGTTCTCCACGAGTTGGTAGATGTCCGAATTCTTTCATCACCAATCCTCCAATAGTATCTACTTCTTCATCACAGAAACAAGTTTTAAAAAAATCGTTGAACTCTCTTATTTCTGTTAGAGCTCTAATAGAAAATACATGTTCTTGTAATTTTCGGATATTTATTTGTTCTTCTTCATCATATTCATCTTCAATTTCACCAACTATTAGTTCAAGTATATCTTCTATAGTTACTAATCCCGAAACAGCTCCAAATTCATTTATTACTATTGCCATATGTGTTCTTTTTAAACGAAAATCTTTTAACATTCTATCTACATATTTACTTTCAGGAACAACAACAGCAGGTCTTAAGATGTTTTTTATATGAAAATTTTTGTTTGAGTTTTTCATAAAAGGTAGTAAATCTTTAGCAATTAAAAATCCTTCTACATAATTTTTATCACTATTCATTACCGGAAATCGTGAATGTGCAGATTCTAAAATAATATCAAGACATTTATTTAAATTATAATTTAATTTTAATGTTATCATTTGTGTTCTAGGTATCATTATTTCTTTGATTTTTTTCTTGGCTATTTGTATCACACCTTCTAACATATCACATGTATCTTGATCAATAAGTTCATTTTGTTCTGAATCTCGAATTAATGCGAGCAATTCTTCTCTATTTTTAGGTTCATCATGAAAAATATGATTTAATAAAATAGAAAAAAAACCTTTTTTGTTAATTTTTTCTGAACTTTTCGCATCTTTATCACTCATAATATTAGTTATCTTTGTTAAAATATATTTTATTATTCTATGTTATAAAATCTTAGGTTAAAATAATTTTATGAATAATTGTTAGTTTTTAAAAAAATATGGTTCTCTATAATTTAGAGATAGCATGATGTTATTTTCTATGTTCTCCATAATTTTTTGTTCAATAAAATTTTTATGATCATATCCTATTAAATGAAGTGTTCCATGTATAATCATATGTGCCCAACGAGATTCTAATGTTTTATTATATTTTATAGATTCTTTTTCTATAATTTTCTTACATAAAACTAAATCCCCTAATAATTTTATATTTTTTTCTATAAAAATATTTGATTTAAATGATAAAATATTTGTTGAATAATTTTTTCCTCTGTACTTTAAATTTAAATTTTTTATTTCTGTTTCATCTACAATTCTAATTGTAATAATTTTAGTGTTTTTTTTTATTTAAAACTCTTCCTATCCATTTCTTAAACATGTTTTTTGATGGTATTTTTTCTTTATTATTGCAATTTATTTGTATGTTTAAAATAAAGCAATCTTTTATATTCATATTTTTTATAATAATGTACCTTTTAAATTATGAGTATGTACTTTATTGATTTTAACTTGTGCAAATTTTCCAATTATTTTTGATGATCCATAAAAATTTACAATTCTATTATTTTCTGTTTTTCCATAAAGCTCCATAGGGTTGTTTTTTGATATACCTTCTACTAAAACGGATTGTATACTTCCTAACATTCTTCTACTCCAAGACATCGTTTGTTTATTAATATAATTTTGCAATATATATAAACGTTCTTTTTTTTCTTTAAGATTAATTTCATCTTTCATTTCTGAAGCGGGGGTTCCTGGTCTACTTGAATATATAAAACTATAGCTCATATCAAAATTTATTTTTTTTATAAAATTTATAGTTTGTTGAAAATCCTCTTTTGATTCACCTGGAAAACCTACAATAAAATCAGAACTAATTTGAATATTTGGACGTGCTTCAATAAGTTTTTCAATAATTTTTTCATATTTTTCTGTAGTATATGATCGTTTCATTAATTTTAATATTTTATTAGATCCACTTTGTACAGGCAGATGTAAAAAACTAACTAATTTAGGGGTATCTTTATATACTTCAATAATATCGTCAGTAAATTCAAGTGGATTACTTGTAGTAAAACGAATTCTATCAATACCATCGATTTCTGAAATTAATCTTAATAATTCAGAAAAAAAACAAGTTTTTCCATTAAAAGTTGGTCCTTGATATGCGTTTACATTTTGACCTAATAAATTTACTTCCCTAATACCATTTTCAGCTAAATTTGAAATTTCAAATAAAATATCATCAGATGGCCTACTAATTTCTTTACCTCTTGTGTATGGAACTATACAAAATGTACAGTATTTATTACATCCTTCCATTATTGAAACAGATGCTGTATATCCTTTTTTCTGAACTGGCAAAGAACAATTGAATTTATCTAATTCTGGGAAGCTAATATCAATTAAAAATTTACGTTTTTTTTCTATTTCAGAAATCATTTTAGGCAATTTATGTAAACTTTGAGTGCCAAATATAATATCTACATGTTTAGATCTTTTAAAGATTTCTTCACCCTCTTGTGTTGCAACACAGCCGCCTACAGCAATTATAACATTAGGATTTTTATTTTTTAATTTTTTCCATCTACCTAATTGATGAAAAACTTTTTCTTGAGCTTTTTCTCTAATTGAACAAGTATTCAATACTAAAATATCTGCTTTTTCAGAATTTGTAGTCATTGAATACTGTCCTGTTTTTTCTAAATATTTTGCTATCATTGATGAATCATACTCATTCATTTGACAGCCCCAAGTTTTAATGTATGTTTGTTTCATTTGTTTAATTGTATTAATCCTAGTTATTATTCAAATAATATTTGATTTAAATAGAAAAACTAATTTTTTAAAAAATTTTATATAGATATTTTTCCGTGAATTGAAGGATATGGATTATAATTAATAATTTTAAAATCTTCAAAAGAATAATTAAATAAAGAATTAGGTTTATTTGATATTATTAATTTTGGTAATTTACGAGGACTTCTAAGAAGTTGTTTGTTTGCTAATTTAATATGATTTGTATATAAATGAATATCACCACCTGTCCAGATAAATTCATCTACTTCAAAATTACATTGTTGTGCTATCATATGTATAAGAATTGCATAACTTGCTATATTAAATGGCAATCCGAGAAAAACATCACAAGAACGTTGATATAATTGACAACTTAATCGATTTTTAAAGACATAAAACTGAAATAATAGATGACAAGGAGGTAAGGACATTTCATTCAACTCTCCAACATTCCAACTAGATACTAATATTCTACGAGAATCTGGATCTTGTTTTAGTTGATTTATTATATTTTTCATTTGATCAATTTTTTTACCATCTGATGCATTCCAGCTTCTCCATTGTTTGCCATAAATAGGTCCTAAATTTCCAAATTTATCTGCCCAATTATCCCAAATAAATATTTTATTTTCATTAAGATATTTAATATTGGTTTCTCCTTGAAGAAACCACAAAAGTTCGTGAATAATAGCTGGTATATAACATTTTTTGGTAGTGACAAGAGGAAAACCTTTTTTTAAATTAAATCTTATTTGATGTCCAAAAATAGATAATGTTCCTGTACCAGTTCTGTCTTTTTTAGGTTTTCCATGTTTAATTACTTTTTGTATTAATTGTAAGTATTTTTTCATAACTTCTCAAAATTTATTTTTTTTATAAAAAGAAAAAAATATAATGATGAAGCCAAATATAATCATTGGAATTGATAGTATTTGACCCATTGTAAAATATTTTTGAATATATCCAATTTGAGCATCAGGTTCTCTAAATATTTCAGCAATAATTCTGAATACCCCATAAAAAATTAAAAAAACACCACTAGTAATACCTATTGGTGTATTTTTTTTATCAAATAAATAAATGATTAAAAAAAGTAAAATACCTTCTAAAATTAATTCGTATATTTGAGAAGGATGTCTAGGTAGCGCTCCATATCTTTCTATAATTGGTTGTAATTGAGGATATTTAAATGCTAATGCTAAATCTTGATTTTTTGTATTTGGAAAAAGAAAGGCATATGGAAAGTTAGGTGCAAAACGTCCGAATAATTCTCCATTAATTAAATTTCCTAATCTACCCGCACCTAAACCAAAAGGTATAAGAGGACTTATAAAATCTGAAACAATTAACATATTGATTTTATTTTTTATAGAAATATAATACATGCTAATAATTGCTCCTATTAAACCTCCATGAAATGACATTCCACCTTCCCAAATATGAAATGAACATAGTATATGTTGTGAAAAATATGAGAAATTATAAAAAATTATATATCCTATTCTACCACCGATGCAAGAACCTAAAAAAATAGTATATAAAAATGATTCCACTTGAATTTTTTTGTTTTTTTTTTATTAATTTTTTCCCGTAAATAATAGCAAAAATAAAGCTAATAACATACATAAACCCATACCAATGTGCAGAGAAAGGACCAATAGAACAAATAATAGGATTAAATTTTGGGAAATGAATATACATATTTTTTTATTCGCTTTTACAATTAATAGTTTTTTAATATTTAATTACTCTTCTAAATTTAATAATTCTTTAATTTTTTGTCTTCTTCTAATAACTTTAAAACCATCATTTTCTATTAATATTTCTTGAATAAGTGGTCTAGTATTATAATTAGATGACATTGATGAACCATATGCGCCTGTATCATGAAAAATTAAGTAATCTTCTATTTTTATATGTGGTAATTTTCTGGTTTGTATATTTCCTCCTTCTTCTTGGGTAAATATATCCCCTGATTCACATAGTGGTCCTGCTACTACTGTGTCAATTGTTTCATTAATTTCAACTTTTCTATCATCTTTAGGTATTACAGATATATGATGATAACTTCCATACATCGTAGGTCTCATTAAATCATTGAAACCAGCATCTACAAGAACAAAATTTTTATTACCCATTTTTTTAACGGCTCTGACTTGAGCAACTAATATCCCAGATTCTGCTACTAAGAATCTACCTGGTTCAATTTCTAATTGAATTTTTTTATTTAAAAATTTTGAAATTTTTTTTCTTGCTTCATTCCACAAAGTATAATATTTAATTGTATCAATAGGTTTTTCATTGGATTGATAAGGTATTGGAAGTCCACCACCTGCTGAAATAAATTGTATTTTTTCATTTATTTGTACTACACTTTCTACCATAGCTTGACAAACTTTTTTTAAATGTTTATAGTTTACACCTGAACCAATATGCATGTGTAAACCAATTAGTTTTAATTTATGTCTTTTTATAATAGGTATTGCTAGATTAGGATCCCAAATACCGTGTTTACTATTTTCCCCACCAGTATTTGTTTTTTTACTATGTCCATAACCAAATTTAGGATTAATTCTTAACCAAACACGATGACCTGGAGAGTTTTCTCCTAATTGTGTTAACATATCTAATGATCCGGCATTAACTGGAATATTATATTCAATGACTTTATATAATGTTTCTTGATCGAATAAATCTGCAGTGAAAATAATTTCATTACTATTTTTTTTAAAACCAGCCAATAAAGCTCGTTCTATTTCTCCTAATGATACAGCATCCACTTTTAAATTATTTTTTCTCATTAGTCGTAAAATATGAGTATTAGAACAAGCTTTTTGAGCATATCTAATAATATCAAATTTTTCTAATAATCGAATTTTATTTCGAATGATGTTTGCATCATACACCCAAAATGGAGATTGATATTTTTTAATGAGTAATTTAATATTTTTAAGATTCAAATTACTTTTAGTTGTATTAATTGATTTAAGCATTCTATATTCCATTCTGTGTAGTTTATAATGAAATTATATTTAAAAATATGATTTTTATTTTAAAGATGGACGTAAAGTTGGAAATAAAATTACTTCTCTAATGCTTTTTTGATTAGTTAATATCATAATTAAACGATCAATTCCAATTCCCAATCCAGAAGTAGGAGGTAATCCATATTTTAGTGCCTCTATATAATCTGAATCATAAAATATATTTTTATCTTTTTCTTTTTCTGTCGTATTTATTTGTTCTAAAAATCTATTTTTTTGATCTTTTGCATCATTTAACTCAGAAAATCCATTACCTATTTCATATCCTGCAATAAATAATTCAAATCTATCAGTAAATTCAGGATTAATATTATTACGTCTAGCTAGCGGAGAAACTTCTACTGGATATTCTGTAATGAACGTTGGTTGTATTAAATTTTTTTCCACTGTTTTTTCAAAAATTTCGTTAATTATTTTACCGATTTTCCACTCTTTATTTATTTCTATACCAATATTATTTCCAATTTTTTGTAGAGATTTTAAATTTTTTAAATCAGATAAACAAATATTAGAATTAAATTTTAAAATAGCTTCTTTCATGGTTAACTGAGAAAATGAATTTTTAAAATTTAGATCATATGTTTTATACTGGATGATATTGCTATTAAATAGACAACTTATTATATTTTTTAACAATTTTTCTGTAAATTTCATCATATATTGATAATCAGAATAAGCAACATATGCTTCCATCATAGTAAATTCTGGATTATGTCGTGCAGAGACGCCTTCATTTCTAAAATTTCGATTTAATTCGAAAATACGTTCAAATCCTCCAATAATTAATTTTTTTAAGTATAGTTCAGGTGCTATTCGTAAGTACATTTTTTTACTAATTTCATTATGATAGGTTTCAAAAGGTCGTGCAGAAGCACCACCAGGAATGTTGTGTAACATAGGTGTTTCTACTTCTATAAAATGATTTTCTATCATAAATTTTCGAATTAATTGAATAATATTTGCTCGATTTTTAAAAATTTTAAAAAGTTGATTGTTACTAATTAAATCTAAATATCTTTGTCTATAACGTTTTTCTTGGTTAGATAAACCGTGAAATTTATCAGGTAAAGCTCTTAAAGATTTAGTAAGTATTATAATTTTTTGAGCATAAATAGATAATTCATTTGTTTTCGTTTTGAATAAATAACCATGTACACCTAAAATATCTCCAATATCCCATTTTTTAAAATTATCATAATAAAATTTAGATGTAATTGATTTTTCTGTTATATATACTTGTATTTTACCTTCTATATCTTGAAGTATAAAAAAAGAAGCTTTACCCATAATCCTTCTTTGTATCATACGACCAGCAACAGAAATTTGGATATTTTGTATTTTGAGTTCATTATTTGTTTTATTTCCATATAATTTATGAATTTTCATAGAACTTATAGTTTTTTTAAAATTATTTGGAAAATCAAACCCATTTTTTTTCATATTTGCTAATTTTTCTTTTCTTATTTTATTTTCGTTACTCATATTTATAGGTGTATTTTTTTCTTTAAACATTTTAACCTCTATAATCCTAATATTAAACTTTGTTCAATAAAATCATCTAAATCACCATTCAATATTGATTGAATATCATGTTTTTCTATTCCAGTTCTAAGATCTTTAATTTTTGAATGATCTAATATATAAGAACGTATTTGATTTCCCCAGCTGATATCTAATTTATTATTCTCTATTTTTTTTTGTTCTTTTCGTTTTTTTTGAATTTGCAATTCATATAATTTTGATTTCATTTGTTTAATTGCTTGTTCTTTATTTTTATGTTGAGATCTATTGCTTTGACACTGTGTAACAAGATTAGTAGGAATATGAGTAATTCGAACTGCGGATTCTGTTCTATTTACATGTTGTCCGCCCGCACCAGAAGCTCTATATACATCTATTCTTAAATCAGATAAAGAAATTTCAATGTTTATTTTTTCTTCTATATCTGGATATATAAAAACTGAACTAAATGAAGTATGTCTTCTATTTCCTGAATCAAATGGACTTTTTCTAATAAGGCGATGAATTCCAGTTTCAGTTCTTAACCATCCGAAAGCATATTCCCCAAATACTTGAATTGTAGCAGATTTAATGCCTACTATTTCACCGATAGACTCTTCAATAATTTCGGTTTTAAATCCTTTTTTATCGCACCATTTTAAATACATTTTTAATAATATTTTTGACCAATCTTGCGCTTCTGTTCCACCAGATCCAGATTGTATATCAATATAACAATTACAATTGTCAT
This sequence comes from Buchnera aphidicola (Aphis nerii), assembly GCF_005083105.1. Classification (NCBI taxonomy): domain Bacteria; kingdom Pseudomonadati; phylum Pseudomonadota; class Gammaproteobacteria; order Enterobacterales; family Erwiniaceae; genus Buchnera; species Buchnera aphidicola. Next base: position 469,244 of record NZ_CP034885.1, on the reverse strand, counting down.
GTTTTTTAGAAAACATGCGATAAAATTCAAGTTTTTTAATTTTTTCTTCTATTTTTTCAATTTCTATAATAATATCTTTTATGATTGTGTAATCTTTTGTTTCTTGAGCTAATTCTATAAAAATGGATGTTTCTTCTATTTTTTTTTCAATTTTTTCAATTTTTTCAACTATCATGTTTAATGAGTTTTTTTCTTTATTTAATTGATATATAGATTGTTTTGTTTTCCATGTTTCAGGTGTTAACAATTCTAAATTTATTTCTAAAATTCTTAATTTTTTTGTGTTGTAGTCAAAGATACCTCTTCAAATCATTTTTTCGATGATTTAATGTTTTAATTTGATTACTAATTATATTAATATCTATCATAATTTTATTATTCTTCTAAAAATTTATTATACATAATAATTTATAAAAATTTTTTAACTTTATAGTTAATTTACTTTTTATTATATATTTAATTATACAAATGTATTTGTTTTTGCTTAATATATTTTACCTATGTTTGGGAGAAACAATGTCATCATTTAGTTTTCCAAAAAATACTATTTATAAATCAAATCAATTACCTTTAACATTAATTTCTCTTGAAAAATGGACTGTTATTTATATAGAAGGTTCGGATAGTAAAAAATTTCTCCAAAATCAATTAACAATTGATATGAATGAACTAAGAAAAAAACAATATAAAATCGGTGCTTATTGTAATTTAAATGGAAAAGTATATAGTACTATGTTGATATTACATTATAGAAAAGGCTATGCTTGTATTATAAGAAGAAGCTTATGTGATTTACAAATTCAAGAATTTAAAAAATATGCTATTTTTTTAAAAATTAAAATATATCAATTAGATAATGTTTTTTTATTAGGATTATCTGGAAAAGATTGTAAATTGTTTTTATCAAATCAATTTTCAGATATAGAATACAATAATAATTTGGTTATTTCTAAGGATGAAACAACTATACTTCGTCTATTAAATCCATGTGAACGATTTTTATTAATTTTATCTTTAAAAAATTTTTTATTATTAAAACAAAAAATTAATGAAAAAATTTTATTTAACAATAGTAAGCAGTGGATTTCACTCGATATTGAAGCAGGATATCCAATCATCGGAAAAACCATGTCTCAAAAATTTTTGCCTCAATCTCTTAATTTAGTCCAACTCCAAGCTATAAGCTTTAATAAAGGATGTTATTATGGACAAGAAATAATAACTCGTGTTTTTTATAAAAATTTAAATAAACATGGATTATATTTATTATCAAGTAAAGGAGAAATTAACCCTAAAATTGGTTCAATTATCGAAACAAAAGAATTAGCAAAATGGTTTCGAATTGGTTTTTTATTATCTATAGTTCATGTTTTTTCTGACGAAATTTGGATACAAGCAGTGCTAAATCAATCTATAAATATTCAAAATATTTTTAGAGTTAGTGGATTTGAAAATATTTTTTTAATTCAATCTTAGTACTGTTTAAATATTTTATTTTATAAAAATTTTATAATCTATATAATATTTTTTATATTTATAAAATCACTTATTAAAAATTTAGAATATACTTTTTAAAATATCATGTCACAAGGTATTCTTTTTATTATTTCAGCACCTAGCGGAACAGGAAAATCAACTTTAATTAAAGGATTATTAGAAACTAAATGTTTGTGTAATATTCAAGTTTCTATATCTCATACTACTAGAATTATGAGACCCGGTGAATCTCATGGAAAGCATTATTATTTTATATCTAAAAAAGAATTTAGAGTCATGATTGAACAAAAGTCTTTTTTAGAATATGCGAAAGTTTTTAATAATTACTATGGAACTTCACGTGAATTTATTGAAAAAATGTTACTATCTGGAATAGATGTTTTTCTTGATATTGATTGGCAAGGAGCTAATCAAATTAGATATAAAATACCTAATGTAAAAAGTATTTTTTTATTACCTCCATCTAAAGATGTATTATATAAAAGATTAAGGGAAAGAGGTCAAGATAGTGACATAGTAATTTCAAAAAGAATGGAAAAAGCTGTAGATGAGATGGCTCATTATTCAGAATATGATTATTTAATTATTAATGATAATTTTGAAAAAGCTATAAATGATCTGAAAACTATTATTATTGCCGAACATTTATGTTTATTTCATCAAAAGAAAAAACATAACATTTTAATTTCTCAATTATTGAATAGTTAATTTTATAAAATATAAATTATTTAAAAAAATAGTTTTTTTAATTTATATAAACATATTTTTCATTTTAAAATTATTTATATAATTCTATTGATAAAATAGAATTATATAATTAATAAAAATTTATAAGATTTAATGTTTTTAATTAATTAAATTGTTTTTATTACGATTTATTTTTTTACGTTCGTTTTCTTTTAAATATCGTTTTCGTAAACGTATTGAATTAGGGGTTATTTCAACTAATTCATCATCATTTATAAAAGACAATGCTTCTTCTAGAGTAAATTTTTTATAAGTTGTTAAAACTATAGCTTCATCTGTACCTGAAGCTCTCATATTAGTTAGTTTTTTACCTGTCAAACAGTTTACAGTTAAATCGTTAGATCGATTGTGTAGTCCTATTATTTGTCCTTCATATACTTCACAACCATGTCCTAAAAATAATTTACCTCTTTCTTGTAAATTAAATAAAGCAAATCCTACAGCTATTCCATTTCCGTTGGAAATTAAAACACCGTTTTTTCGTTGTCCAATTTCATTTGCTTGATTTTTTTCATAATGACTAAAAGATGTACAATATATCCCTGTTCCTGAAGTAATATTCATAAATTCTGAACGAAATCCTATGAGTGCTCGACTTGATAAAATATATTCGAGACGTACTCTTTTATTTTCATCTACAATCATATTTTTTAATTCACCTTTTCTTTCTCCTATAAATTGCATAATATTACCTTGATGTTTTTCCTCAATATCTAAGTGTAAATATTCAAAAGGTTCTTTTATAACACCATTAGTTTCTTTAAAAATTATTTTTGGACGAGATACTTCTAATTCAAATCCCTCACGACGCATATTTTCGATAAGTATAGATAGATGTAATTCGCCTCGTCCGCAGACAGAAAAAATATTAGCATCTTTTGTTTCTTTTATTTGCAAAGCAACATTATGCATAGTTTCTTTTTTTAATCGTTCTAATATTTGACGTGATGTAATATATTTTCCTTCTCTTCCAGAGAAAGGGGAGGTATTAACTGAAAAAAACATATTTACGGTAGGTTGATCAATATTTAACCTTGGAAGAGGTTTTAAATTTTCTGGATGACAAATCGTATCGGAAATATTTAATTTGTTAATACCTGTAATAGCTATTATATCACCAGCTTCTCCTTTATCTACTTCTATTCGTTGTATTCCGAAATAATTTAGTACTTTATTAATTTTTCCATTTATATGATTACCTAGGCAATCAATAACAGTAACTAATTCATTATTTTTTATACATCCTTGTTTGACTCTACCAACTCCTATTAAACCTAAATAATTATCATAATCAAGTTGTGAAATCTGCATTTGAAATTTTTCATTCGGATTTACATTAGGAGCAGGTACATATTTAATAATGGTTTCATATAATGGTGTCATATTTTTTTCTAATTTAAGATAATTAACACCAGAAGTTCCAAATATTGCAGATGTATATATAATAGGAAAATCTAGTTGCGTATCATTAGCATCAAGATTAATAAATAAATCAAGTATTTGATCTACAACCCAATCAGGACGAGCGTTTTTTCGATCAATTTTATTAATAACTACAATAGGATTTAATCCATATTTAAATGCTTTTTTAGTAACAAATCGTGTTTGTGGCATAGGCCCATCTAAAGCATCGACTACTAATAAAACAGAATCAACCATTGACATTACTCGTTCTACTTCACCACCAAAATCAGCATGACCAGGAGTATCTACAATATTTATTTTATATTGTTTCCATTTAATAGAAGTGTTTTTAGATAATATTGTAATTCCTCTTTCTTTTTCTAACTCGTTAGAATCCATGATCCGTTCAGTTTTTTCTTCATGTTTCTTAAAAGTACCAGATTGTTGTAAAAGTTGATCAACCAAGGTAGTTTTTCCATGATCAACATGTGCTACAATAGCAATATTTCTTATATTTTGATGCATTTTTTTACCTTTAAAATTTCATTTTTTAGAATATGAATATATAATTTAGGCGTTTTAATAAAATTTTAAATAAAATTTTAAAAATTATTATCTAAATAATATTAAGTAACAAAAAATGTATTTTTAATTAAAGTATTTTAAATAAATTTTAATTTTAAAAATTAAGGTTAAATTTTGAATATTATAAATTATAACAAAACTTGTTTTTTAAAAAGTGTTTCTCAAATTTCTGACATAAATATTGAATATGGAGTTGAAATTGCTTTTATTGGATATTCTAATTCAGGAAAATCTAGTGCTATTAATTCTTTAACAAACCAAAAAAAATTAGCCAGATCTAGTAAAACACCAGGTCGTACTCAGTTGATCAATTTTTTTGAAGTAGTTAATAATTTTAGAATAGTCGATCTTCCTGGTTACGGATATGCTAAATGTCCAATATCAATAAAATTAAAATGGGAGAAGTTAATAGACAGTTATTTAAAAAAAAGAAAACCTTTAAAAGGTTTAGTTTTTTTAATGGATATTAGAAATCCTTTAAAATTTTATGATAAACATATTATTAATATAGCTTTAGAAAAAAATATACCTATTTTGATACTGTTAACTAAATGTGATAAGCTTACATCAAGCCAGCAAAAAATTCAATTTCAAATTGTCCATAAAAAATTAAAGTTTTTTTTAAAAGAATTTCATATACAACTGTTTTCATCATTTAAAAAAATTGGCATTAAAAAATTACAATCTCAATTAAATATTTGGTATAAAGAATATGGATAATTTTTTATATTTTTTTTTGTTGGATATTGTATATCTCAATCATATTAGATATTTTTTTTAAACATATTTTTTGTAAAATAATGTCATTAGAATTTATATGTATAGGAATGTCTAATTTAATTCTAGCTAATTCATATGAAAGAAAAGCATCATTTTTATAAATTTTTAATTGATTTGAAATGTTTATAGCATTTCTAAAAGATAAAAATTGTATTTTTTCAATATTGTTATAAATGTTTTGAATATTTGAAAATTTTTGTAATAAAAATAATGCGGTTTTTATTCCTATTTTTGGGATTCCTGGAATATTATCTGATTTATCACCCATGAGCGCTAAAAGATCAATAAATTCTTGAGGATAAATACCATATTTTTCGTGTATTTTTTTGGGAGTTATAATTTCATTTTTACTTATATTTAATATATTAATATTATTAGTTAATAGTTGTATCATATCTTTATCATGACTTACAATTAGAACCTTTTCTCCAGACTTTTCTAATTTATGAGCAAAACTCCCGATGATATCATCCGCTTCTATTCCAGGAATACTTAATGTTTTAATCCCAATTTCTTTTAATATATGAAATAGGGGTTTTATTTGAATATAAAGCGCATTAGGCATTTTAGGTCTATTGTTTTTATACGCAGCAAATATTTTATTTCTAAATGTTTTTTTAGATGAATCAAATATAACGATAATTTTACTTGAATTATAATATTTCATTAAAATATTTTTTATTGTTTTTAATATGCCATATATTGCTCCATATGGATTTTCTTGATCGTTTTTAAAATATTGAAATGTAAAATATGATCTATATAAATATAACGTTCCATCTATTATGATTACTGGTTTTTTTTTTATATAATACATTTGTACCTTACTAAATTATGCAAAGAATATATGAATTTTAAAAATAGTTTTATTTTTTAAATAATAAAAATTTAATTAGTTGTATGTATTTTTTTGAAAAATTTTTTTTAAATAACATTTCTAATTTAGAATATTCAATTATATATTTTCCATTTATTAACATGGTAGGAACATAATTTAATTGTACTTTTTTTATATCATTTTTATTTTTTTGAATTAACATGTGTATAACAAAGCTATTCCAAAATTGATTATATTTTTTTATGCTAATGCCTGTTTTTTCCAAGAAAATAGTTTTGATATTATCAATATTATTGATTGTATGAGTTTCTTGAATACCTTGAAAAATAGGCATTATTATTTTTTCTTCAACTCCCATTTGTTCTGCTATAATCCATGTTTTTGTTAAAATTTCTCCAAGTTCTCCTCCTAAAAAATCAACATGATAAGTTTTTATACTTATATGTTTGTCTATTTTTTTTTGTATTAAATTTCTAATATTATATATTTTTTCAAGTTTATAACAATATGGACATAAAAAAGAAAAAAATCTCATTATATTAGGGGTTTTAGAAATATGTTTATTTCTTATATTGTATTCTTTTGAGTTAGTAAATTCCAATGCTAAAGTAGTATAAGAAAAAATTATACCAAATAAAAAAATTAATATTTTTTTCATTTATGGTCCGAATTTATTTTTTTAATTTTTTAGCAAATAAATATTATTTAAAATAATGTATTAAAAAAAATATTTTTATATACTATTAAATAGTTTAACTTAATTTTTTTTTTTTAATCAAGATTGATTTTAAATAATTTTAATATTAATAAAACATAATATGACAAAAAATAATTTTATTTCTGAAAATAATAAGCATACTCCCATGATAAAACAGTATTTATCTTTAAAATCAAAATATCCTAATATGCTATTATTTTATCAGATGGGTGATTTTTATGAGTTATTTTATGATGACGCAAAACGTATTTCAAAACTTTTGCAAATTACATTAACAAAAAAAGGATATTCAAATAATAACATTATACCTATGGCTGGTATTCCTTGTCACACTGCTGAATATTATCTCTCAAAACTCATCAAACTAGGTGAATCTATTGTAATATGTGATCAAATTAAAGATAAATGTTCTAAAAATAAATTAATTGATCGAAAAGTAGTTCGGATAATTACACCAGGAACTATTACAGATGAAGCTTTTCTTGAAGATAATCAAGATAATTTTATTGGTTCAATTTGGAAAGAAAATAATAAATTTGGATATGCTATTTTAGATCTTTCTTTAGGTTTTTTTGGTGTTTCTGAGCATTTTTCTATAAATTCTTTACTTTCAGAAATTCATCGTACAAATCCTAAAGAATTACTATATCCTGATGATTTTGATGATATTCAAATAATCTCAAAAAAAATTTGTACACGTAAACGACCAAGATCTGATTTTGATTTAAACACCTCTTATAAATTATTGAATTTACAATTTAAAACTTGTAGCTTAGATGGATTTGGTATTAAAAAAAATAGTTTTATAATACGTCCAGCTGGTTGTTTATTACAATATATTAAATTAATGCATATAAATCTTTTACCACATATTCGAGAAATAAAATTTAATTATATGAAAGATGATATTGATATAAATTTTAGTACTCGAAAAAGCCTTGAAATTACTGAAAATATTTTAGGTGAAACTAATAATACTTTATTTTCTGTATTAAATAAAACAGTAACTGCTATGGGTAGTAGATTATTAAATAGATGGTTAAAAGCTCCATTAAAAAACTATAAGTTAGTTAAAAGTCGTCAAAAAATAATTGAATTACTTAAACCATACTATCAAGAAATACAAATTTTGCTTCATCAAGTCAGTGATTTAGAAAGAATATGTTCAAGATTAGCTTTACGTACTGCACTACCTAGGGATTTTATACGTCTTAGTTCTACATTGGATGTACTTCCTGATTTAAATTTAATATTAAAAAAAATAAATTGTAAATATGTTAAAAAAATACGTATTAATATTGGAAATTTTGAAAAAATAAAAATTTTGTTAAAAAAATCTATTAATTTAAAAGCACCTGCATCTATTCGTGATGGAAATGTAATAGCATCTTATTATAGTAAAGAACTTGATAATTTGCGATCTTTAAAAGAAAATTCACAGAAATATTTAAAAAATTTTGAGAGCGAAGAAAAAAAGAAGTTAATGATTGAGTCATTTAAAGTTGGTTATAATAGTATTATTGGATATTATATCCAAGTAAGCAAACGTCATACTTCATTAGTTCCAAAATGCTATATTAAAATACAAACATTAAAAAATATAGAACGTTATAATATTCCATTATTAAAGGAATATGAAAAAAAAGTGATACATGCAAGATTTCAGTCTCTAGCTTTAGAAAAAAAATTATATTTCGAATTATTTGATATTATAGAACCCTTTTTAAGTAAGCTAAAAAATAGCGCCTTAGCATTATCAGAATTAGATGTATTAACAAATTTATCTGAACGTGCCATATCTTTAAACTATGTATGTCCTAAAATGACATCTAAATATGGTATTTCTTTATTAGATAGTCGTCATCCAGTTGTAGAATATTATTCAAACAATCCATTTATAAGTAATACTGTTTTATTATCAAAAAAAAAACGAATGTTACTCATTACTGGACCCAATATGGGGGGTAAAAGTACTTATATGAGACAGATAGCTATTATTGTTATTATGGCTTGTATTGGTAGTTTTGTTCCAGCGAAGTATGCATCTATTGGACCAGTTGATAAAATTTTCACACGTATTGGAGCTGGAGATGACTTAACTAATGGATACTCAACATTTATGATGGAAATGATAGAGATCTCTAATATTTTAAATAATGCAACTTCTTTTAGTTTAGTTTTAATAGATGAATTGGGCAGAGGAACATCTACTAATGATGGATTAGCTATAGCTTGGTCATGCTCTGAATATCTTATTTCTCAAAATAAATCAATGGTTTTATTTTCAACTCATTTTATTGAACTTACAAAATTAGAATTATTTTATAAAAATATTCAAAATATTTATTTTTCTGCAGTTGAGTATAAAGGTAGTGTAGTATTTTTATATAAGTCTAAAAATGGAATATCAAAAGATAGCTATAGCATATCAGTAGCTTCATTATCTGGAATTCCAGATATCGTAATAAAAAATGCAAAATTAAAGTTAATTGAATTAAAAAAAAATAAAATATAACTTTTTTATATTAAAACTTTGATTTTTTTATTAGTTTAGTAGATATAATCTAATAATTTCTGTAAATTATATTAAATTAGTTGTATTTATTTTTAATTTAATGAAATTTAGGTATTTAGTATAATGAACAAAAAAAATCCTTTTGATTCTATGTTTCCATTAAGCCTAGAGCAAATAGATCTTTTGAAAATTTTTGAAAAAAACTGCTCAAACGTTCAATTTGCTTGGCTTTCAGGGTATTTTTGGCATTTAGCTAATCAAGATGTATCTAATAAAATCTCTCAAAATACATTATTTTTAGATAAAAAAAAAATAGAAAACAATATAATTACCATTATATCAGCTTCTCAAACTGGTAATGCACGATCACTTTCAGAACGTCTTAATAAGTATTTAAATGATAATAATCAAAAATCTTATTTAATTAATGCTTCTGATTATAATTTTAAAAAAATAAAAAATGAAAAATTTTTAATATTAATCATTTCTACTCAAGGTGAAGGTGAACCTCCTGAAGAAGCTTTATCTTTGCATAAGTTTATTATGTCTAAAAGAGCTCCTAAATTAAATGATCTTCAGTATAGTGTATTTGCATTAGGAGATAGTTCTTATGATCAATTTTGTCAAGCTGGAAAAGATTTTGATAAAAGATTTCATGAGTTAGGAGCTAAAAAATTACTTAATCGATTAGATGCTGATATTGAATATGAAAATGACTACATTAAATGGTCTAAAGAATTATTATTATTAATTAACAAATTAAATCTTTCTTTATCTCCTGCTATTTTTTTAAATAAAGAAGCTAGTTCTAATCAAATTAGTAATTATACTAAATATAATCCTGCTATAGCAACTGTGTTAAGCAATCAGAAAATTACTGGTAGGAATTCAACTAAAGATATTCGTCATATTGAATTAGATATTACAGATTTAAATATTAATTATATCCCTGGCGATGCATTAGGAGTATGGTATGAAAATAATCATGATTTAATAAAAAAAGTATTAGAATTACTATCTATTAACAAATCTGACGTAATTTATATTAAAAGCAAAAATATAAATATTTTTAATGCTTTAAAAAATCATTTTGAATTAACTAATAATACTAAAAATATTGTAAAAAAATATGCAAATATTACAAAAAATAAATTTTTAAAAAAAATTATATTAGATGATAAAGAGTTAGATAATTATGTAAAAAACACTCCATTAATTAATATGATTAATGATCATCCCAAAAAAATTTCTGCTCAAGAACTTATTAATATTCTTCGTCCTTTGACACCTCGATTATATTCTATTTCTTCATCACAAGCTGAAACTAATAATGAAATTCATATTACAGTAAGTGTGGTAAAAAGAATTGTATCCGGTCAGCTACATTTAGGTGGTGCTTCAGGATATTTATCTGAATTATTAAATATTGATGATTCAATAAAAATTTTTATAGAAAAAAATAATAATTTTAGATTACCTTCCAATACAGATAAACCAATTATTATGATTGGTTCAGGAACTGGCATAGCTCCATATCGATCTTTTATACAACAGAGAGATAATGATAAATCTGCTGGTAAAAATTGGATTTTTTTTGGAAATCCTACTTTTACAGAAGATTTTTTATATCAAATAGAGTGGCAAAAGTATTTAAAAAACAAGTTGCTTACTAAAATGACTCTAGCCTGGTCGAGAGATCAAAAAGAAAAAATATATGTACAAGATAAAATAAGAGAAAATAGCAAAGAGATATGGGATTGGATTAATAATGATGCTTATATATATGTGTGTGGAAATGCGTCTAAGATGGCAAAAGATGTCGAAAAAGCACTATTGGATGTTATTGTCGAAAATGGAAAAATGAATTTGGAAGATTCAAATGAATTTTTAGATAATTTGCGTTTAAATAAACGTTACCAAAGAGACGTATATTAATGAAAAAAAATTTTAAAAAATCATCTTTACCTCTTACTAAAGAAGAACATATTAAGAACAATAGCAATTATCTTCGTGGGACTATTGTTAATGATTTAAAGAATGAAATTACTAATGGTTTTAGCGGAGATAATTTTTCATTAATTCGATTCCATGGTATGTATCAACAGGATGATCGTGATATTCGTGTAGAACGCAATGAACAAAAATTAGAACCTCGTTATGCAATGATGTTACGTTGTAGATTACCTGGTGGAATTATCTCATCAAAACAATGGTTGAAAATTGACTCATTTGCAACCAATCACACTTTGTATAAAACTATTCGATTAACTAATCGTCAAACTTTTCAATTACATGGTATTTTAAAAAAAAATTTAAAGGATATTCATCAAATATTACATAAAATAGGTTTGGATTCTTTAGGAACTGCAAATGATGTTAATAGAAATGTACTATGTACATCTGATCCAATGGAATCTATAATTCATCAAGAATGCTATGAATGGGCTTGTAAAATTTCTAATTTTTTATTACCTCATACAAAAGCATATGCAGAGATTTGGTTAGATCAAAAAAAAATTTTTAGTACTGATCACGAACCTATACTTGGCAAAACATATTTACCAAGGAAATTTAAAACAACAGTAGTAATACCTCCTCATAATGATGTAGATTTATATGCGAATGATATGAATTTTGTCGCTATTATAGAAAAAAATAAAATAGTCGGTTTTAATGTATTAATAGGAGGAGGCTTGTCAATTACACATGGAAATAAAGAAACTTGGCCTTTTCTTGCGTTAGAATTAGGTTATATTAGTGTTGAAAAAACTTTATCTATTGCTGAATCTATAGTTGCAGTACAACGGGATTGGGGGAATCGAACTAATCGGAAAAATGCAAAAACTAGATATACTATAGAAAACGTAGGGTTAAATGTATTTAAAAAAGAAGTTGAAAAAAGATCTAATATAGTTTTTGAAGCGGTTCGTCCTTATTCATTTAATACTAGAGGTGATAAAATAGGATGGAAAAAAGATATTAATAATAATTGGAGTTTGACAATATTTGTACAGAATGGACGTATATGTGACAATAATAATCAATTTTTAAAATCAGGATTATTGAAAATTGCAACTATTCATAATGGAAATTTTAGATTAACATCTAATCAAAATATAATTATTTCAGAAATATCTAATGAAAATAAAACTAAAATTGAAAAAATAGCTTTATCTCATGGATTAATTAAAAAATCCACCAAATTACGTGAAAATTCCATGGCATGTGTTTCTTTTCCAACTTGTCCTTTAGCAATGGCAGAAGCAGAACGTATGTTACCTTTGTTTATTACTAAAGTAGAAAATATCATGTTAAAATATGGTGTAGAAAAAGAAATAATTATTTTACGTATTTCAGGATGCCCTAATGGTTGTGGGAGATCTTTATTAGCTGAAATTGGCTTAATTGGAAAATCTATAGGTAGGTATAATTTATATATAGGTGGAAATAGAATAGGTAGTAGAATTCCAAAAATATATAAAGAAAATATTACAGAAAAAGAAATTTTAGTACATTTAGAATTTTTAATAAAAAATTGGTCAATTTATCGTAAAGAAAATGAAGATTTCGGTGATTTTGTTATTAGAAAAAAAATTGTTAAAGAAGTTATCAATCCTATTCATGATTTTTGGAATTAATAGCGAGAAAAAATGTCTAATTTTGATTATAAAAATATAAATTTGTTAAATTTTGAAAAAAAAAAAGAGTTTGTATCTAAATCTAATATGTTAATGATAAAATATTCAGCAGAAGAACGTATATCCTGGGCTTTAAAAAAATTACCTAGCATACATATTATGTCATCTAGTTTTGGTATCCAGTCAACTGTATTATTACACCTTGTAGTTAAACAAAAACCTAATATTCCTATTATATTAATTGATACAGGATATTTATTTCCTCAAACTTATCATTTTATTGATAGACTACAAAAAAAAATGAATTTAAATTTAAAAATTTTTCGATCAAATATTTCTCCAGCATGGCAGGAAGCAAGATATGGAAAATTATGGGAACAAGGATTAAAAGGAATTAATTTATACAATAAAATAAACAAAATAGAACCAATGGATATTGCTTTAAAAACATTATCAGTACAAACATGGTTTGCAGGATTACGTCGTGAACAATCTAAAAGTAGAAGTAATTTGTCATATATTTCTATTCAAAAAGAAGTATTTAAAATACTTCCAATTTTAGATTGGTCAAAATATGAAGTTGATGAATATATAAAAAAAAATAAATTAGATGAGCACCCTTTATTAAAAAATGGTTATATATCTGTAGGAGATATTCATACTACTGAAAAATTTAAATCTGGTATGCTCGAAGAAGAAACACGATTTTTTGGTTTAAAACGTGAATGTGGATTGCATAATAGTAAATAATAAAAATTTTCAATATTTAATTTTATACATTAATATTTCATAAATGCTTCTTATAAAGTATTTGAAATATTAATGTAAATTTTTTTATTAAATATTTTATTTACTTCTAAAATATTGATTCTTTAAAATTATATTTAGCAGGATTAACGTGGATTATTTACCTATTTTTTTAGATTTAAAAAATAAAAACATACTAATAGTAGGTGCTGGTAATATTGCTTTTAATAAAATTAAATTATTAGTACGTGCACATGCAATAATTAATATTATTGCTAAAGATATTTGTTCAGAAATTAAATATTTATTGAATCAAAAAAAAGCATTTTGGCTTGATCAAGAGTTTAAAACATCCTATTTAAGAAATGTTTATTTAGTTATTGCAGCTACAAATGATACTAAATTAAACAAAAAAATTTTTAAAAAATGTAGCGAATTTAAAATATTAGTTAATGTAGTCGATGATAAATCAAAATGTTCTTTTATTTTTCCTTCTATTGTTGATCGATCTCCTATAGTAGTTGCTATATCCTCTGGAGGTACAGCACCAGTACTACTTCGTTTATTACGTGAAAAAATTGAAGGTATACTTCCAATAAGATTAGGTAATGTAGCTAAAATTGCTGAAAAATGGAGAGAAACAGTTAAAAAATATTTTTTTAATCTTTTAGAAAGAAGACGTTTCTGGGAAAATTTATTTAATAGTATTTTTGTCCAATATGCTATTAATGGTAAAAAAGAAAAAGCAGTTTCTCATTTAAAAAAAATGATAAAAAATCCTAATAAATTAATAGGAGAAATTATTTTAGTGGGAGCTGGTCCTGGAAACAGTGATTTATTAACTTTAAGAGCTTTACAAGTTATGCAAGAAGCTGATGTAGTTTTATATGATAATTTAGTTTCTCAAGATGTATTAAATTTGATTCGTCGAGATGCAAAATGTATTTATGTTGGTAAACGTGCTGGTCTTAAAAGCATTACACAAGAAAAAATTATCAAATTATTAATTTTTTTAGCAAAACAAGGTAAAAGAGTTGTTCGTTTAAAAGGTGGTGATTCATTTATATTCGGTCGTGGAGGTGAAGAGTTAGAAGCTGCAAAAAATGAAAATATCAATATCCAAGTTGTTCCTGGAATTACTGCTGGAATTGGTGTTTCTGCTTATTCTGGTATACCATTAACACATAGATATTATTCTCAAGGAGTAATATTTATTACTGGTTGTAAGCGTGTTGATAATATTGCAAATAATTGGTCAATTTTATCTGATGATTCTTATACTTTAGTAGTTTACATGGCTAGTTTAAAAGCTTCAGAAATTTCTAAACAACTCATTTTACATGGTCGTTTAAAATCTACTCCAATAGCAATTGTTAGTCAAGGTACAACTTTAAATCAAAATGTTATTATAGGACGTTTAGATGAAATTCATAAAATATTTAAATTTTCTATAAGTCCATCTTTACTAATTATTGGAAAAGTAGTTTTATTGCATAAAAAATTAGAATGGTTTAAAAGTGCTATTAATTTTAATAATATTAAAAACAATTCTTCTATAATAAATATATGAGAAAAGATAATGTTAAGTGAAAATGCTACTCATTTACGTCAATTAGAATCTGAAAGTATATACATAATTAGAGAAGTAATAGCAGAATTTGAAAATCCTGTAATGCTTTATTCAATTGGAAAAGATTCTTCTGTTATGTTACATCTTGCAAAAAAATCTTTTTATCCTGGGCGTTTGCCATTTCCATTATTACATATAGATACTGGTTGGAAATTTCAAGAAATGTATACTTTTAGAGACAATGTTGCTCAAACTAATAATTTAGAACTAATTGTACATTATAACGCACAAGGAAAATTATTGGGTCTAGATCCTTTTAAAGATAATAGTTCAAAATATACTGATATTATGAAAACAGAAGGATTAAAAGAAGCTTTAAATAAATACAAATTTGATGCCGCTTTTGGCGGTGCGAGAAGAGATGAAGAAAAATCTCGTTCTAAGGAACGTATTTATTCATTTCGTGATTCTTTTCATCAATGGGATCCAAAAAAACAACGTCCAGAATTATGGTGGAATTATAATAGTCAAATAAATAAAGGAGAAAATATCCGTGTTTTTCCATTATCAAATTGGACAGAATTAGATATTTGGCAGTATATATTTTTAGAAAAAATTGAAATTGTTCCTCTTTATTTTGCTGCTATACGTCCAGTTTTAAAAAGAAATGGTCTTCTTTTAGTAATTAATGATCAACGCATTAAAATAGGTAAAAATGAAAAAATTAGTCATAAAATGGTTCGTTTTAGAACATTAGGTTGTTGGCCTTTAACTAGTGCAATTGAATCTAATGCTAAAACTATTCAAGATGTTATTAAAGAAACACTAGTAACTAAAACTAGTGAGCGAACAGGTCGATCTATTGATTATGATCAAAAAAATTCAATGGAATTTAAAAAAAGACAAGGTTACTTTTAAAAATATGTTTAATATAGGTTGAATTTAAAAAAATGAATACTAATATTAATAAAAAAAACATCAATTTTTTTGATCAATTTGAAAATTGGATATATTCAAATGAAAAAAAGACGTTATTAAAATTTTTAACATGTGGCAGTGTAGATGATGGTAAGAGTACATTAATTGGCCGTTTGTTACATGATACTAAGCAGATTTATGATGATCAATTATCTTCTTTAAAAAAAGATAGTAAACGTCATGGAACACAAGGAGAAAATATTGATCTTGCTCTCGTAGTTGATGGATTACAGTCAGAACGTGAACAAGGTATTACAATTGATGTCGCATATCGTTATTTTTCAACTAAAAAACGAAAATTTATCATAGCAGATACACCGGGTCATGAACAATATACACGTAATATGGTTACAGGTGCCTCTACTTGCGATTTATCTATAATTTTAATTGATGCAAAAAAAGGAATTTCAGAACAAACATATCGTCATAGTTTTATTTCTGCTTTACTTGGTATAAAATATTTAGTCGTTGCAGTGAATAAAATGGACTTAGTTGATTATAATGAAGAAATATTTTTATATATAAAAAAAAATTTTCTTTTATTTTCTAAAAAACTTCCCAAAAATTTAAAAATTTTTTTTGTACCTATATCTGCTTTAGTAGGTGAAAATATAGTTTTTAAAAGTAAATTTATGAGTTGGTATAAAGATAATACATTATTAAAACTTTTAGAGACAATAGAAATTAAAGATAATGTTGATTCAAAAGAAATCAGGTTTCCTGTTCAGTATGTAAACCGTCCAAATTCAAACTTTAGAGGTTATTCAGGTACTTTATTTTCTGGAACAATTCAGGTAGGCCAGTTAATAAAAATATTACCTGTTAATATTGTTTCACGTATTTCACGTATTTTAACATTTAATGAAGATTTAAAAACTGCTAGTGTTGGACAAGCAATTACAATAGTTTTACAAGATGCAGTAGATATTAGTCGTGGTGATTTTTTTGTAAATATTAATTCGAATTTACAAGCTTCTCAAGAAGCTATTGTTGATATAGTTTGGATGTCTGATGATCCTTTAAAAATAGGTAAATCATATAATATAAAACTATCAGGAAAAAAAACACGTGCTTATATTGAAGATATTTTATTTCAAATAAATATCAACACTTTAGTTAAAAATAAATCTAACTCACTTGAATTAAACGCTATTGGTAGAATTAAAATTAAATTTAGCGAGTCCATGTTATTTGATGATTATAAAGAAAATAAATTTACAGGTAATTTAATTTTTATTGATTTTTTAAATAATACTACAGTAGGAGCAGGTATGATTAAAAAGAATTTAAAAAATACAAATACTATTATCGAAAGTAGCATAAAAAGTTTTGAATTAGATTTATATAATTTAATTTTAAAACATTTTCCACATTGGGATATAAAGAAATAAATAATAGGTTTTTATTAAAATGAAGCATAACTTTAAAAAAAATATTATTTTTCAAAAGTATGAAATAACTCGTATAAAACGAGAAAACAAAAATGGTTATACATCTAAAGTAATATGGTTTACAGGATTGTCTGGATCGGGCAAATCTACTATTTCTAACATGTTAGAAAAAATTTTATTTAAAAATAATATTAATACATATATATTAGATGGAGATAACATGAGATCTGGATTATGTTCAGATTTAACATTTTCTTCTATTGATCGCAATGAAAATATTCGACGCATTGCAGAAGTAGCTAAATTAATGTTAGATGCAGGTATTATTGTTCTAGTATCTGTTATTTCGCCATATAGACAACAACGATTATTAGCTTCTAATATTTTAGGAAAAAACAATTTTATAGAAGTATTTGTTGATACTCCTCTTCATATATGCGAAGAACGAGATCCTAAAGGATTGTACAAAAAATCTCGTTCTAATAAAATATCAAATTTTACTGGTATAGATTCTTTATATGAATTTCCAGAAAAACCAGATATTTATTTAGATGGAACATATTCTTTAAAAGAAAATATTAAAAAATTAGTAAAAATATTATATACAAATAATGTTATTTTTTTTTCTACATAATTAATAAATTATTTTTAATTGAAATAAAATTATTTAGAGTAATTATATGAGAACATTAAAAATGTTTTTATTTTTATTATTTATTTGGTTGCAATATTCTCTTTGGATTGGTAAAAATGGTGTTTTAGATTATATTAAAGTTTATAAAAAAATTATAGTTCAAAAAAAAATAAATAAAAATCTTGATGTTGAAAATAATAAATTAATTTTAGAAATTCAAGATTTAAACAATAAAATGAATAGTTAAAAATTGTTTATTTTTATAAAATCATATTTCAAACCAATATATTCAGGTAGAAAATGGCTTTTCAGAATAGTTCCGAAATAAAAATTGTAGCTATTGTTCCAGCTGCTGGAATAGGCAAAAGAATGTTGTTAGATATTCCTAAACAATATATAAAAATTCAAAATCATACTATTCTTGAATATACTTTAATGACATTATTATCACATCCTAGTATAGTTCATGTCATTGTAAGCTTACATAAAAAAGATCATTATTTTCATAATTTATCTATAGCATCTAATATTCGAATAACCTCTGTGATTGGTGGTCATAAAAGAATCAACTCAGTTTTATCAGGGTTAGTTGTTGTTCCAAAAAATGCAAATTGGGTAATAGTACATGATGCTGTTCGGCCTTGTTTAAGTTATAAAGATTTAGAAAATTTAATATCTGTTGTTAAAAAAAATAAAATAGGTGGTATTTTAGCACGTCCAACATGTGATACTATAAAATATATTATTAGTCAAACTAAAAAAATATCACACACTATTTCCAGAAAAAAATTGTGGCATGCTTTAACTCCTCAAATATTTCCAAGAAATTTATTATTATTTTGTTTAAAAAAGGTTATTCGAGATAATATAGATGTAACAGATGAATCTTCAGCTTTAGAATATTGTGGATATCATCCCTCTATAGTTTTAGGGAGTTATAAAAATATTAAAATCACTTTTCCTGAAGATCTTATTTTTGCTGAAGTTTATCTAAAAAAATTATCTAATATTTAAAGGATATATTTATAATATGAGAATTGGATATGGTTTTGATGTACATGCATTTGGGAGTTCAAAACCATTAATTATTGGTGGTGTCAACATACCTAATCATCAAGGTTTAATTGCTCATTCTAATGGCGATGTATTAGTACATTCTTTAATAGATGCATTATTAGGTGCAGTTGCTATGGGGGATATTGGAACTTTTTTCCCAAGTACGAAAAAGAAATATAAAAATATTGATAGTCGAGTTTTATTAAAATGTATTTGGAAAAAAATTTATTTAAAAAATTATTACGTATGTAATACAGATAGTACTATTATTACTGAAATTCCTAAGATGTTATCTTATATTTCATTTATGAAATTAAATTTATCTAACGATTTAAATACCACAATAAATAATATTAGTATTAAAGCAACAACCTCTAAAAAAATAGGATGTATTGGCAGAAAAGAAGGGATCGCATGTCAATCTATTGTAATGCTTTTAAAAAATAAGTAGAATTTTTAATTTTAAATAGTTATATATGACATTAAATTTTATTATTTATATAATCAAATGGTATAGCTTAATGCAATTTAATTTTCTTAAAAGTAAATTATTTTTATTAATATTTATGCTTTTTTTTTATAACAAATATATATTTGCCAATAATTTATTTAAACAAAAAGAAAATATTTATTTAAATGATAAAAAATCTATAGATGTTAAAAATAATATAAAAAAAAATCAAAAAAAAAAGAATGTTTTTTATTTTTATACAAAAATAAAAAATATATTAAAAAACAACAAGTTATTATTAAAAATGCAGATTATATTGGATTTTTAAATAATGATACTTTTAATATATTTTATATTGTAAAAAAAAATGATACTTTATATTCCATTTCGAAACGCTTTAATTATAATTTTAAAACATTATTAAAATATAATAATTTTGATAAACCTTATAAATTATTAATTGGTCAAAAAATATTAGTAAATAATATTTCTGTAATTAATAATAAAAAAATAAATTATATAATTTATAGTGATCGATATAAAAAAAATATTTTATATAGCAATTTTTTTAAAAATAAATTAAACATTCTAAATATTTTAAATAGAAATAAATCATTAACTAAAATATGTTTTTTTTACAATACAAATTATAATGTTTTAAGAAAAAGTACTTTTTATAATCATTGGTATTGGCCTTTAAAAAATTTACGTGCACAATTTTTTTATAATTATTCTATTAATAATAAAGGAATTGAAATAGCTGGTATTCAAGGAGAATCTGTTTTTGCATCTTGTAAAGGTACAGTGGTATATGTTGGTGATTTTTTTAAAAATTATGGAAATTTAATTATTATTAAACATAATAACAACTATTTGAGTATGTATGGATTTAATAAGAATATTTTTGTAAAACTAAATGATGAAGTATATGCACATCAAAAAATATCTACCATGGGATTATCAAAAAATAATTTAGCACGGTTATATTTTGAAGTAAGATTGAAAGGTAATTCGGTTAATTTATTAAGTTTATTTCCCAGTATAAAATTTAAAAAAAACTGAATGTTTAATTGATTCTATATATCAGATTTATAAAAATATGACAAATACTACTATATTTAAAGATTTTCAATTTGAAGCTGCACATTATTTGCCAAATCTTCCTAAACAACACAAATGTAGAAGATTACATGGTCATTCTTTCTTTGTTCGTATAGAAATTAAAGGAGAAGTTGATAAAGATAAAGGTTGGATTATGGATTATAAAGAAATAAAATTATTATTTCAACCTATTTATGAACAGCTTGATCATCATTTTTTGAACAATATTTCTGGATTAGAAAATCCTACTAGTGAAGTTTTAGCTAAATGGATATGGGATCGTTTAAAACCTAATTTATCAATGTTAAGTTCGGTTATGGTTAAAGAAACATGTACATCTGGATGTAGATACAAAGAAATTTAAATAATTAAAAATTTTATTATTCAATTTTAAGATATTTATGTAATTGTATTGATAATCTCCAATTTTTTTTTGTGCATAAATCAATACATATACTTAGTGCTTCTTTGTTTTGATTAACAGGTTGTAAACAAATAATACGTTTTTTATTATCCTTTATATTTGATAAAATATCATATATATATAATATATCTTCTTTTTTTAAAATTGGAAATTTTATTTCATTAGAACGTATAATCGATTCATGTGTTGGTCTTTTATTTTTTTTAGGAGAAATAGTAATCCAAGTATTTAAAGAACATTTTATATTTTTTATTCCACTAGTTTCTACTTGACAGTGATAACCACTTTTTTCTAATTTTGTTGTAAGATTTACAAGATCATATAAACATGGTTCGCCTCCTGTAATAACTACGTGTTTAGCAGTCCATTTTTTAAATATTTTTAATATATCTTTTATATATATAAAACTCCATTTTTTACTAATTTGATTTTTATTTATTACTTCTTCTACAGAAGTACGATCTTTATCAGAACAGATCCATGTATATTTGGTATCGCACCAATTACAATGAACTGGGCATCCTTGAAGTCGAATAAAAATAGAAGGTGTACCAGTGTAGTAACCTTCACCCTGTATACTTTGAAAAATTTCGTTTACTGGATAATACATTGTTATATTCATCAATTAATTGTTAAATTTAAAATTAATGAGAAACAGGTATATTTTATGAATACCTGATTCTCTTTCTTTAAAAATATTTATAATTATAAAAAAGATCTTTTAACTTCTTCTAATCCATAAAAAGGAGCATTTTTGGTACCTAAAGTTTCTTCGATTCTAATCAATTGATTATATTTAGCTGTTCGATCAGAACGACACATAGAACCAGTTTTAATTTGTCCAGATGCTGTTCCTACAGATAAATCTGCTATTGTAGTATCTTCAGTTTCACCAGAACGATGAGAAATAATAGTACTATAATTAGCTTTTTTAGCCATTTTTATAGTTTTAATAGTTTCAGTTAATGTTCCAATTTGATTTAATTTTATTAAAATAGCGTTTCCAATTCCTTGTTGTATTCCTTTTTTTAAAAGTTCTGTATTCGTAGCAAATAAATCATCACCGACTAATTGTGTAGTTTTTCCTAGGATTTTAGTTTGATATGAAAATCCCTCCCAATCAGATTCATTTTGACCATCTTCAATGGAAACAATAGGATATTTTTTACATAATTTTTGTAAATAATGAGTTAGTTCTACAGAACTAAATTTTGTGTCTTCTCCATTG
The DNA here is from genome assembly GCF_005083105.1 of Buchnera aphidicola (Aphis nerii). Lineage (NCBI taxonomy): Bacteria > Pseudomonadati > Pseudomonadota > Gammaproteobacteria > Enterobacterales > Erwiniaceae > Buchnera > Buchnera aphidicola. The sequence goes on along the minus strand of NZ_CP034885.1, from coordinate 446,942 downwards.
AAATGATATATTTTATCGTTTTTATTATATAGTTCGGAAGCCGCACAATCTATAGCCAATGTAACATCTTTGCCTAATTTATATTGAGTTCTATTTATAGCATCTTGAATTATATTTAAAGCTTCTTCATTAGATTTTAAATTAGGTGCATATCCACCTTCGTCACCAACAGTTGTACTTATTCCCTTATCTCTTAATAAGTTTCCTAACGAATGAAATATTTCTGAACCTATACGTATAGCTTCTTTAATAGATTTCGCACTGATAGGTTGTATCATAAATTCTTGAAGATCAATATTGTTATTAGCATGTTTACCACCATTAATAATATTAATCATTGGAAGCGGCATTGATAAAATACCTGAAGAATTATTGAGTTCTGCTATATGTTGATATAAAGGCATTTTTTTGAAGGATGCAGCTGCTTTTGCTACTGCTAAAGATACAGATAAAATTGAATTAGAACCTAATTTAGATTTATTTTTAGTACCATCTAAATCAATCATAATTTGATCAATATAATTCTGGTCGCAAGCATTTTTGTTTATTAAAGCATTATAAATATTATTATTAATTAATTCAATTGATTTGAGTACACCTTTTCCCATAAAGCGATTTTTATCTTTATCACGTAATTCTAAAGCTTCTAAAGATCCAGTAGAAGCACCAGAAGGTACTGATGCTAAACCAATAAATCCTCCTTCTAGATGTACTTCAGCTTCGACTGTAGGATTACCTCTAGAATCTATAATTTCGCGACCTATAATTTTTATTATTTTAGACATTTTTTACCTTTATGTTTTTGTTATGTTTATTTTTGTATTGTTCGGCTGATTTTATAAATCCTATAAATAATGGATGTCCGTCACGCGGAGTAGAAGTAAATTCAGGATGAAATTGACAACCAAGAAACCATGGATGATTAGATATTTCTATAATTTCTACTACGTTAGTAGTTTCTGATCGTCCTGCAATTTTAAATCCAAATTTTTCAATTTTCTTTAATAAAATGTTATTTACTTCATATCTATGACGATGTCTTTCTACAATTATATCTTTTTTATATAATTTTCGTGATAAACTGTTAAAAGTTAATTTACAAGGTTGACTACCTAATCTCATAGTACCTCCTAAATTAGAATAGCTTCTTGTTTTATTATTAATTGTATACTTTATATCATTATTTTGTTTTTTGATTAAATCAATTACTGGGAACTTACATTTAGGATCAAATTCTGTAGAATTTGCATCTTCAATTCCTATGACATTTTGTGCAAATTCTATAATTGCTATTTGCATTCCTAAACAAATTCCAAAGTATGGAATATGATTTTCTCGGGCATATTGAACTGATAATAACTTACCTGTTACCCCGCGATCTCCAAAACCTCCAGGAATTAAAATACCATTAAGATTTTTTAAACATTGAAAGTTTTTATTTTCTATTTCTTGAGAGTTAATTAATTGTATGTTTACTTTAATTTTATTTTTTAAACCGGCATGTTTTAATGCTTCTATCACAGATTTGTATGCATCAGGTAATTTAATATATTTACCAACAATACCAATTAAAATTGTATTTTTAGAATTTTTTTCTTCGTAGATAACTTTTTCCCATTCTGTTAGATTAGCTTCAGGCACATTTAATTTAAAATATTTACAAATGTAGTTATCTAACTTTTGGTCTTTTAGTAATTTTGGAATTGTATATATTGAACTAACATCTTTTAATGATATAACAGCATTAACTGGTACATTGCAAAAAAGAGCTATTTTCTTTTTTTCATTTAATGGTATATCTTTTTGAGATCTGCAAATCAAAATATCTGGTTGTATTCCAATAGATAATAATTCTTTTACAGAATGTTGTGTTGGCTTAGTTTTAATTTCTCCAGCTGTTTGAATATAAGGTACAAGAGTTAAGTGTATATAAATAACGTTTTTTCGACCAATATCAACCGCTATTTGTCGAATTGCTTCTAAAAATGGTAAAGATTCAATATCTCCAACTGTACCACCTACTTCTACAAGAATAACATTGCTATTTTTAGAACATAACCTAATTCGTTCTTTAATCGCATTAGTAATATGTGGTATTACTTGAATAGTAGCACCTAAGTAATCTCCTCTTCTTTCTTTTTTTAATACTTCAGAATAAATACTACCTGTTGTAAAATTATTTAAACTGGTCATTTTTGTTCGAATAAATCGTTCGTAGTGTCCTAAATCCAAATCAGTTTCAGCGCCATCCTCAGTAACAAATACTTCTCCATGTTGTATTGGACTAATGGTACCTGGATCAACATTAATATATGGATCTAACTTCATAATTGTTATTTTAATATTTCTAGCTTCTAATATAGCTCCTAAAGAAGCTGCTGCAATACCTTTTCCTAAAGATGAAACTACACCACCAGTGATGAAAATATAATTTTTAGTCATTCTAAATGTAAAAATATTAGTTAAAATAAGAAGTAATTTAAAGATTAAAATCTTTAATTGAATTATGTGTATGAATGATTGATTAGTTATATTAGCCTATATAATTTTTAAAAATATAAAGGTTTTATTAGTTATTTTTTTCTTTTTTTATTTTCCATTTATCTCTTAAACTAACAGTTCTATTAAATATTAATTTGTTTTTTTTGGAATCAATTAAATCTATACAAAAATATCCAATTCTTTCAAATTGAAAAAATAAATTTGTTTGTTGTATTTTAAAACTTTTTATTTTTTTTTGTATTTTTTCACTTATTTTTTTTTCGATAAATCCATGTTTAATAACTATAGAATTAGGATTTAAAAAAGATAAAAAATTTTTTTCTTGTTCAGGATTGTCTATATTAAATAATTTATCATATAATCTAAACTCTGAAGCAAATGAATTATTTTTTGAAATCCAATGTATTACTGCAGGATTTTTTTTATTAATTGGTTTTTTACCTAATGTATTTAAGTCACAAAAACATATAATTTGTGTAATATTTCCATTTTTATCTTTTTCTATTTTTTCTGCTTTAATTATATATGCATATCTTAAACGTATTTCTTCTCCAATTTTTAATCTTTTATAATTTTGATCATATGTTTCTTTAAAATCTTGTTTTTCAATATATATGGTGTTAGTAAAAATAATTTCATGAGTACCTAATTCTGGTCTTTTAGGATGATTCGGAACAACAAAAGTTTCTTGATATTGATCATCAATATTGTATAAATATAATTTTATTGGTTCTAAGACAGCCATAGTGCGTATAGCTTCTTCATTTAACTCATTCCTAATACAATATTCTAACATAGAAAACTCAATTAAATTATTTTGTTTAGTAATACCAATTTTTTCACAAAATTTTCGAATAGATGATGGTGTATATCCTTTTCTTCTTAATCCTGAAATGGTTTGTATCCTCGGATCATCCCAATTGTTAATTATTTTTTTTTCAATAAGTGTGCTTATTTTTCTCTTTGATAAAATTGAATACTTGAGATTTAATCTAGCAAATTCATATTGTTTTGGATGATTGGTAACACTAATATTTTTTAAAATCCAATTATACAAACATTTATTATCTTGAAATTCTAAAGTACAAAAAGAGTGTGTAATGCCTTCTATAGAATCAGAAATACAATGTGCAAAATCGTACATAGGATAAATACACCACTGATTTTTTGTCTGATGATGTTGCGAAAAAATAATTCGGTATAATACAGGATCACGCATTATAATATATGGAGAACTCATGTCGATTTTAGCACGTAAACAAGCTTCTCCTTCATTAAAATAGCCTTTTTTCATTTCTTTAAATAATCTTAAATTTTCTTTAATACTTCTATTTCTATAAGGACTATTTTTACCAGAAGTAATTAATGTACCTCTATATTCACGTATTTGTTCTTTTGTTAATTGGTCAACATATGCTAAATTTTTTTTAATTAGTTCTTTTGCAAATTTATATAATTTTGAAAAATATTCAGAAGTATAATAAATTTTTTTATTCCATTGGTAACCCAACCATTTAATGTCATTTTTAATTGCTTTTACATATTTAACATTTTCTTTAATTGGATTAGTATCATCAAAACGAAGATTACAAAACCCATTGTATAATTTTGCTAGTTCAAAATTTAAACATATTGATTTAGCATGTCCAATGTGAAGATATCCATTTGGTTCTGGAGGGAAACGAGTATGTAGTAATACACATTTGTTTTTTTTAAAATCTTCTTCTATTATATTATGAATAAAATTATTACTATATTTTTTAGTTTTATTTTTCATTTTTTCCTACAATCTAATTTGTTTACAAATATAATTAAAAAATAAATATTTTATTTGAGAAAATTTTAAATTAATAATTATATTGATAATTCATTCTATTTATTATAAAATAAAAAAATAATTAATTCGAAAAATAAAATAATATTTTATTTATTTTATATAGCTACGTAGCTCAGTTTGGTTAGAGCACAGCACTCATAACGCTGGGGTCATGGGTTCAAATCCCGTCGTAGCTATAAATTAAAGTTTTATTATTATGCGGGAGTGGCGAAATAGGTAGACGCACCAGATTTAGGTTCTGGCGCCGAAAGGTGTGCGAGTTCAAATCTCGCCTCCCGTATATTTAAATTATTTTCCTTTTTTTGGGGTATAGCCAAGTGGTTAAGGCACCGGTTTTTGATACCGGCATCCCTGGTTCGAATCCAGGTACCCCAGCCATCTAAATAATTCTTTTTTAAATTTCTAATAAATATAAATTATTTAAATTTAGTATCGTTTTATTATATTTTTTGACAATAATATTTTTTTATATTTAAAAATTTATGATCTTTTTATTTTAGAATATTTATGTAAAATAAAATAGGTTTTTATATTATGAATTTAAATGAGTTTAAAAAAAAAGCAGCATGGGCTGCATTAAATTATATTAAACCAGGTACAGTCATTGGAGTGGGTACAGGAAGTACTGTATTTTATTTTATTGAAGCCTTAAGTACAATAAAACATTTAATATCTGGAGTAATTTCCAGTTCAAATGCTTCAACATTATTATTAAAAGAAAAAGGAATTAATAATATTTTAAATTTAAATACTTTTAATTCATTAGAAGTTTATATTGATAGTGCTGATGAAATAAATAGTAATATGCAAATGATAAAAGGTGGAGGTGCAGCTTTAACTAAAGAAAAAATTATAGCTGCTATTGCTAAAAAATTTGTTTGTATTATAGATAAAACAAAAAAAGTAGATGTTTTAGGCACTTTTCCATTACCTATTGAAGTTATTCCTATAGCTTCATCGTTTATTTCAAATGAAATAATTAAAATAGGTGGACATCCAAAAATAAGAAAAAATGTTATTACAGAAAATGGAAATATAATTTTAGATATATATAATTTAAATATTCATGATCCTATTTCAATAGAAAAAAAAATTAATTTATTACCAGGAGTGGTCACTGTTGGTTTATTTGCTTTAAGAGGTGCAGATATAGTATTAATGGGTACAAATAATGGTGTAAAAATTATAAAAAAATAAATCATCTATATTTAAATTATTTAAATGTATTTTATAAATATTTATTTTGAAATAAGTTTTTTAAATATTTTTATATTTTAATTTTTTATAAATCACCAAATTTTATTTGTAAAGCAGTTATTGCTGCAATCGCTGCTGTTTCTGTTCTTAAAATTCTTGGTCCTAATTTAATTGGAATAAATTTATATTGAATTATTTTTTCCATTTCTAATAATGAAAAACCACCTTCAGAACCAACTAGTAATCTAACACAATTGACATTTTTATAAATTTGGTTGATATTTTTAGTAGATTTTGGATCTAAAACAATTTTTATTTCTTTTTTATTAGATTGTTCACACCATATATCAATTTCTTCTGCATTATTAATTTGTGGAATAATATTACGTTTGCATTGTTGACATGCAGAAATTATCACGTTTTTCCAGTAAATATTTTTTTTTAAAATATTTTTTTTACTTTTACTAACATTGGAATATCTTGAAAATATTGGAGTAATTATATTAACGCCTAATTCAACAGATTTTTGAATAGCAAAATTCATTTTTTTATTTTTCGAAATAACTAAACCTAAATGAATAAACAATGGTGATTCGATATTTTTTTTTTCTTTATCTAAAATTAAAATAGTTGCTATATTTTTTCGTATACTGATAATTTTAGATAAAAAAATATAATTTGTATTATTAAATATTTCTAATATATCTTGTGAATTCATACGTAATACTTTTATTATATAGTGTGTATTAGATGAATCTAAAATTATTGTTTCATTGATTTTAAAATGTTTATCAATATAAACACGTGGAATACGTTTTTTCATTTTCTTATAAAAATAATGTTTTATTTATGACATTTTTTGTAAACATAGTTATTGTGATTACCTTGTATTTTAAATATTAAATTTTCTCTTATACATTCCCATTTGGTTACTGGAAAATTTATATTCCATTTGTTAAATAGTCTTTTTTCTTTTTTAGATAATTTAATATTATATATTTTGCTCATATAAAAATAAGTTCTAGCTATAGCACCTTTAGCTATTTTAGGTGGTTCTACTAATTTTTTTTTAAAATCAATTTTCATGCTACATTTACCATATTGTTGAATTTTACTATTTAATTCAGTGTACATAAAATTAGATCTATCTGCGTTAATTTCTCCTATAGAAGGTTGTAAATTATGCAAATCAATTTCAATTTTTTGAAAATTTCTATCTTTAATACATTTTTTTCTACCTCCCTTTTTCCAACATTTTTTTTGATGCCCAAATTTCCATGCTGGAACAACATGTTCCCATTCAATTCTTGTGGCTCGATTTTTATTTTTTCGAATTTTATAACCACATGATGATAAATTGGGTATACCTTTTTTGTTTTTCCAAATAATTTTACATCCGCAATAAAATGTTCCAGGAGCATTTTTATGTATTTTAATTGCTAAAATTTTTGCTTGTTGAAAATTTTTTACATTATTTTTTTTAACATTGTTTTTTTTAATTATAATTAAAAAAAAAATATACTAATTAGGATAAGAAATATTTTTTTTATCATGTTTTTGTACTGTTAATTATATTTATAAGGTATTAATTATTTATTTTTAAAACACTTTATTTAAGTATTACTTTAAATAAGTATATTTAAAATAATATATATATTAGCATACATTTTAACTTAAATATTTTATATAAAAAATATTAAATTAAATGTATTTTTACTAATTTTAATAGATTTTTAAATGAAAAGGAATACAAAATATAATGAATGAATATCTTTTTACTTCTGAATCTGTTTCAGAAGGTCATCCAGATAAAATTGCTGATCAAATTTCAGATGCTTTATTAGATGAAATTATAAAGCAAGATATTAAAGCAAGAGTTGCTTGTGAAACTTATGTGAAAACAGGAATGGTTTTAATTGGTGGTGAAATTACTACTACTGCTTGGGTCGACGTTGAAGAAATCACCCGGAATACTATTAATAATATTGGTTATGTTAATTCTGATACAGGTTTTGACGCAAATTCTTGTGCAATATTAAGTGCTATAGGGAAACAATCACCTGATATTAATCAAGGAGTTGATCGTTTTGATCCCCTAGAACAAGGTGCTGGAGATCAAGGAATTATTTTCGGATATGCTACTAATGAAACAGATGTTTTAATGCCTGCTCCTATTACTTATGCTCATTTATTAGTTAGAAGACAGTCTGAATTAAGAAAAAAAAATATTTTACCTTGGTTAAGACCTGATGCTAAAAGTCAAGTAACATTTAAATATAAAAATTGGAATATAGTAGGAATTGATACAGTTGTTTTTTCAACTCAACATGAGGAAAATATTAGTCAGAATATTTTAAAAGAAGCTGTAATGGAAGAAATTATAAAACCAGTTTTACCGAAAAAATGGTTAACACAAAATACTAAATTTTTTATTAACCCTACCGGAAGATTTGTGATTGGAGGTCCGATGGGAGATTGCGGTTTAACAGGTCGTAAAATTATCGTAGATACATATGGTGGTATGTCCAGACATGGAGGAGGGGCTTTTTCAGGAAAAGATCCTTCCAAGGTAGATCGATCTGCAGCATATGCTGCTAGATATGTAGCTAAAAACATTGTAGCTGCAGGTTTAGCTGATCGTTGTGAAATTCAATTATCATATGCAATTGGAATTGCTAAACCTACTTCCATTATGATTGAAACTTTTCAAACTGGCAAAGTTAGTAATAAAGCATTAATTAATTTAGTTCGAGATATTTTTGACTTACGACCATATGGATTAATTAAAATGCTTGGTTTACTTAAACCTATTTATTTGCAAACGTCTGTTTATGGACATTTTGGAAGAGAAGAATTTCCATGGGAAAAATTAGATAAAGTAGATGAGTTATCTCAGTAAAATTTTTATAGATATTTCATATCTATTTTTAAGAATATTTTTAGTGTCTTAATACTAACATGAATAATTATATTAAATTATCAAATTATTAATAATTTCCCATGTTAATTTAGCATGGGATAATAAATTATCTTTTTTTCAAATAATCTTTTAAAGATAATATTTCTTTTTCTTCTATTTCTATTTGTTTTTTATGAGAATTAATAGTTTCATGTTCAAAATTTTTTATGTGTGTATTATAATTGAATTCATTAATTAGTTGATTATGATATGTATTAGCTAAATTTAATCCTATTTTATTTATTTTATTTGTTGTAATAAATAACTTTAAAAATTGAGCTGAATAAGTTAATTCTGGATCTTTGAAGAAAAGTATTTTTTTATCACATACTTGTTGATATTCTGAATTTTTTTGTTGATTATCGAAGATAATAGCAATTTTTTTTAAATCTTTAAATATTCGTTCTCCAATTTGTTTTAGTTTGTATTTTTTATTATTAATATAAATTTTTTGATTTGGTTTTCTACCTTCAAAAGTAACTTTTTTCCAATTTTTATCAATAAAGTGAAAATCTGTCTTTTTGTTTTTTGGGGCTTCAATTAAAGCACACCAAATTAAAAATAAATCTAATAAAAGTATTTGATTTTTATTGATTCCAATTGATGAAAATGGATTTATATCTAAAGAACGTATTTCTACGTATTCAATCCCTCTATTTTTTAACGCATCTAGAAGTGATTCTCCATAATTAATTGTTCTTTTAGGTCTAATTTGTGTATATAGTTCATTTTCTAATTGTAATATGTTAGTATTTAATTGTTGTAATTTTCCTAACTTATCAGTTAATCCTAAATCAGCAAATTTTTTTGAGGGAGTGTTCATTGCTTTTTTTAAACATTTTATGTATGAATCTAAATCATTGAATGTTATTTTTAAATCAGTAATAGAAGTACTAGTATATCCCATGTCACTAATACGGAGAGAAGTTGCCCAAGGTAAATATAATAAACCTTCTTTGTTTTTTTGAAATGTATATTTTTGATTTGTCAAAAAATATTTTGATATTGCAGGTGATGATCCAAATAAATATGGAATAATCCAACCAAATCGATAGTAATTACGAATTAAATTTAAATAACCAGATGATATATTATCTATATTATCTTTTTTCCAAAATATTTTTGGTAATGAAAAGTTATAATGTATACCTGAAATAGTATTTTTTAAATCACCATACCTTATTTTCAAACCTTTTCGATAAATAGTTTTAAGTGCTCCATAATTGGATTTTCCATATTTTGCTATTTGTATATTTGTTGATTTTTTATAAATATATGGGATACTAAAAGGCCACATTAGTTCTTTTTGGTTTTTAAATGCTACAAAAGAATGAAGATCTTTTAAAAAGTTTAATAAATAATCTATATTATTAGTTACAGGAGTAATGAATTCTAATAAATTTTCAGAAAAATCAGTTGTAATCCATCTATGTGTTAATGCAGCACCAATGTTATGTGGATGTTGAGTATTAGAAAAATCTCCATTTTTTTTAATTCTTAAAGTTTCTCGTTCAATGCCTCGATTAATGTATTTTAATATAAATGAATTTTTTTCTAGCCAATTAATTTTTTTTGAGATATCCTCTATCAATTTTTTCTCCTAAGTTTTAATTTTTAATTAATTTTAAAAAACTTTTTATTATTTAGGATGATAAATACTTGGTTAGAATTAGTTATTTTGCATCCGGAAGGATTCGAACCTCCGACCGCTCGGTTCGTAGCCGAGTACTCTATCCAACTGAGCTACGGATGCAATATGATTTCGGTGAAAGAGGGATTCGAACCCTCGATGCAGAGTTTTTCTACATACTCCCTTAGCAGGGGAGCGCCTTAATCCTCTCGGCCACTTCACCTGTTTTTTATTATATAATTTTACTTTTTTTTAAATATAAGTCAATTTTTTTTTAAGATAAATAATAAATTGTTTTATATTAATAAAAAATGCATCTTACTTAAAAATAGTAAGATGCAGTATTTATTATTGATTTTTTTGTTGTTTTTTTTCCGCTTGAATACGTTGATATATTTCTTCACGATGAACTGAAACTTCTTTAGGAGCATTTACACCAATTCGAACTTGGTTACCTTTTACTCCTAGTACTGTTACAGTTATTTCATCGCCAATTATCAATGTTTCGCCAACTCGACGAGTTAGAATAAGCATTCTTTGTTCCTTGAAATAAAAGAGTTCATCCTATCTGATTCTTAAAATTAAAATAATACAGAGCCAAATATAGACTATTAAATATTTTAAATAATATGTTATTATACTATATTGATATATATCAAAGAATATATTAATGTAGTTTTAAACTAAGTGTTTTTATTTTTTAGTTTGGAATTAATCCATGACTTAATAATTTTTAAAATTTTAGATAAATTAATTATATTAAGACAGCCACCACCTTCAGCAATTTCTTTTTTACCACCTCCTTTTCCATTAGTATGTTGAATAAAATTTTTAATGATTTCTAATGCAGTTATCTGTTCGATTAAATCCTTAGTTACTCCAGTAATTATATTAAAATTATCATTATTTTTATTTATAAGTATAATAATTGCACTTTTTAAATCTTTTTTTAATTGATCAATTATGGATCTTAATGATTGATAATCATAATTTTTAAATGTATTAATTAATAATTTTGCTCCTTTTATATTTTCAATATTTTTAATCATTTTTTTAATTTGATATCTGTTTTCTTTTGCTTGTAACATATTTACTTTATTTTCTAAATATTTAATTTTTATTATTAGTTTTTCTATTTTTTCTTTAATATTAGTACTTTTGGTTTTTAAAGAGATAGATATATTTTTTATATTGTTTTCTTGATCATGAAGAAATTTTATTGCTTTAAATCCTGTTATTGCTTCTATTCTTTTAATTCCAGAGGATATACTTGAATGTTCTATTATTTTAAATAATCCAATATTGCCTGTTCGTGTTGTATGTGTTCCACCACATAGTTCGATTGAAAAATTTTTAATAAATACGACACGAACAATAGAATCATATTTATTTTCAAATAATGCTATTGCTTTTTTCTTTTTTGCTTCTTCTAAGCTACAATTTTGAGCTTTAATTAAATTATTTTTTTGTATTTCTGTATTTACAATATTTTCAATTTTTTGTATGTCAGATAAATTTAAAATTTTAGGATAAGAAAAGTCAAATCTTAGACGTGTATTAGTTACTAATGATCCCTTTTGGGCAACTACCTCTCCTAGTATATTGCGTAGCGCAGAATGGAGCAAATGAGTAGCAGAATGATTAATTTGAATTTGATGTCTATGTAATTTATTAATTTTAGTATATAAAACGTTATTAATTTTAAATGTTCCTATAATAACCTTACCGATATGTCCAATTGTATTTCCATATTTTTTCGTATTTTCAACTATAAAACGTGAATTTTTATAATATAATTCACCGATGTCACCTATTTGACCACCGGATTCTGGATAAAAAGATGTTTTATCAAGAAAAATTATTCCATCTTCTCCTTCTGATATTGATGAAACTGAATTTTTATTTACATAAATATATTTTATTGATGCTGTAATTATATTTTTTTTATATCCTTCAAAAATACAGTTATCATTAATATTTATTATATTATTATAATTTTCATAAAATTTATTTCCTATATTTGATTGTTTTTTTTGTTTTTCTTTTTCTAAATAATAACTATTAAGATCAACTTTGATTTTTTTTTCACGACAAATATCTAATGTTAGATCTACAGGAAATCCAAATGTATCATAAAGATGAAAAACAGTTTTTCCAGAAATTTTTTTATTAGAGGTTTTATTTATTTCTGTGTTTAATATTTTTAAACCTTTTTCAAGAGTTTCAGAAAATTGAATTTCTTCTATTTTTAATATTTCTTTAATTTTTTTTTCTTTTTCTTTTAAAAACTTAAAATTTTCACTTAATTTTTCAATTAAAACAGGTGCGATTTTGTAAAAAAAATTTTTTTTTATTCCAATTTTGTAAGCATGCCTTAACATTCTTCTAATAATTCTTCTTAAAATATATCCTCTATGTTCATTTGATGGAATTATGTTTTCATATATAAGAAATATACAAGATCTGATATGATCAGAAATTATTTTTAAAGATATATTATTTAAGTTTTTTATATTACTAAAATGAGATATATTGTGGATTAATTTTTGAAAAATATCAATTTCATAATTTGATTTGACGTTTTGTAACACTGAAGCAATTCTTTCTAACCCCATTCCTGTATCTATAGATTTATATTTTAGTGGTATTAATTTTGTAGAAGAAATACGATTATATTCTATAAAAACAATATTCCAGATTTCAATAAAATATTCGTTTTTATTTTCTAAAAAATCATTACTATTATAATGTTTTTTTATATTATAATTATAAAATATTTCAGTGCATGGACCACATGGTCCAGTATCTCCCATTTGCCAAAAATTTTCAGAATTATATTTAGTATTATTTTTATCACCTATTCTAATAATACGTTCAGCGGGAACTTTAATAACATTAAGCCATATATTATATGTTTCTTCATCATCCTTATATACTGAAATCCATAATTTGTTTTTATTAATATTAAACCATTCTTTAGAAGTTAATAATTCCCATGCATACATAATTGCTTCTTTTTTGAAATAATCGTCAAAACTAAAATTTCCAAGCATTTCAAAAAATGTATGATGTCTTTCAGTATATCCAACATTTTCTAAATCATTATGTTTACCACCTGTTCTTAAACAACGTTGTGCAGTAGTAATACGAGAATATTTTTTTTTTTCGGTATTTAAAAAAAAATCTTTAAATTGGTTCATACCTGCATTAGTAAATAGTAATGTAGAATCATTTGCTGGAATTAAAGAACTGCTTGGAAGAATAGTATGTCCTTTTTTTTCAAAAAATTTCAAAAATTTTTGTCGTATTTCATTTGTTGTATTTTTCATGTTTTTAATTTTTTTAAAAATAACGTTTAAACTATCAAAGTGTTTTGAAAATAAAATTTAATTATTAAAAATTAAAATTATTTTAATTATAAATTATAATATAAAAAATTTTTATATTATATTTAATATAAGTATTTTAAACTTTATTTAATGAAATAATCTTAGATATTTTTTCAGCAGCATTGAATATTTTTAATTCGACAAAAGATTTTTTAATATATTTTAGTGTTTCTACTGCAACTGAAGTTTCTGGATACTTTTTAAGTATGTCTTCGCCACGATTAATCGCTGCTATATAGTGTTTATGATTGAAATAGTATTTCAATATTTCAAAATCATATTTTGATAAACGTTGTTTTAAATTAAATAAATCTTTTTTAGCATTTATAATATATATACTTTTTGGATAAAAATATAAAAAATTTTTCAATTCAAAAAAAGCTTTTTTTGCATAAATAGGATCACTTTTGTAATTTTTTATGTTTAAAATATTTAAAAAAATGTTTTTGTCCAGTGACATATATATTAGACTCTTTATATAAATAACATAATCAATATTTGGATGTTTCGGATATAGTTGTATAAATTCCTCTATATTTTTTTGAGCCATACTATAATTTTTAATTTTATAATAGGCATAAATTAAATTAATTTGAATTTTATCAAAGTATATATTAGAAGTATTTTTTTTTTGCATGTTTTCTAGATAAAATATTGCGTTATTAAATTCATTGTTTTTTAATTTTTTTCTACAATATTCATAAAATATTTTTTCTCCAATTATTTTGTTTTTTTGTACATTTTGAGAATATGCTGAAGAATATATAAACAGTATCAAAACGATTAAAATATTTTTTTTTATCATAATATATGTTTTCTATAATTTAATGAAATTTTATATTAATAATATTTATTTTATTAACATGTATTAGAATATTATATTTTATATAAATTGAAAATTTAGATTAAATAAATATTTTTTAAAAAATAAGGGTTTTTATCATTGAATAAAAAATTAAGTATATTAGCTCCTTATACTACAGCTTCTGGAAAAAGATTAGATAAAACTATTTCTAAAATTTTAATACAATATTCACGTTCTTCCATAAAATATTGGATTCTTATGAATCATGTATATATTAATGGAAAAATAGAAAATAAGCCCGATAAAAAAATACTAGGAGGTGAAATAATTACTATTTATCCAATTATTAAAAAAATAATATTGGATTTACCAGAAAATATTTCTTTAAATATTATTTATGAAGATAATAATTTATTAATTATAAATAAACCCCCTGGTTTAGTTGTTCATCCTGGAGCTGGAAATAATGGTGGTACAGTTTTAAATGCATTACTATATCGTTATAAAAATAGTAAATATTTACCGCGTTGTGGAATTATTCATCGTTTAGATAAAAATACAAGTGGTTTGATGGTTATAGCAAAAACAATTTTTGCATACTATTATTTAGTAAATTTATTAAAATCTAGAAAAGTTATTCGAGAATATCAAGCTATTGTGAAAGGAAATATAATTTCTGGTGGAACTATTAACTGTCCTATAATGCGACATCCTACTAAAAGAATATGTATGATAGCACATCCATTAGGAAAAACTGCTATTACACATTATAAAATAATTAAACGTTTTAAATTTCATACACATATCTTGTTAAGATTAGAAACAGGTAGAACACATCAAATTCGTGTTCATATGTTACATATCAGATATCCGCTGTTAGGCGATCCTTTATATAGCGGAATTAATTATTCTTATAATAATTTTGATAAAAAATATATTTATAAAAATATTTTTTTTCCTCGTCAAGCACTACACTCTCATTATATTGAGTTTGTAAATCCTACTAATAAAAAGTTAATGAGCTGGAAAATTGATTTACCTAATGATATGAAAAATATTATTTTAGATTTAGAATAGCTATTCTAAAATATTTTATTGGTTTTAAAAAAATATTTTTTTATTTTTAATAATCTTAACTTTAATTAAAACATAAGAAGATTAAAGAGTTGATAATTTTATGTCAGAAGATTTAATAGATAAAAATTTTTGAGTGAACTATACTGTAAATAATTAAAATAAATTTCATACGAAAAGCGTTGTGTTTATTAGTTAAATAATATTTAGAAAATTATTTATTAAATTTAGATAATATAGAATATATTAATAATTTATCTTTATTAATATTGTCTTAACTTGAAGGATTATTATTAAATGCAATTATACAATATACACGTAACAATAAAACTAAAGATGCTGTTATGATAGGTATAAATAGTAGTAATTTAGGAAAAAATTTAAAAAATATGGTATGAATTAATTTTTAAATTTAATTGCACTTTCTATAAATTCAGAATAAAGAAGGTGCAAATTACAATTAATAAAATAAATTTTATTTTTTGATTAGACATCTTTTATGTATTGTTTTAAGTGCCCAATAATAACCTTCCAAACCTAACCCTGTGATTACACCTTGAGAAATATCAGAAAACCATGAATGAGAACGAAAGTTTTCTCTACTATAGATATTTGAAATATGAACTTCAATAAATGGTATAGAAACTGCAATTAAAGCATCTCTAATTGCTATA
Organism: Buchnera aphidicola (Aphis nerii); assembly: GCF_005083105.1. Classification (NCBI taxonomy): domain Bacteria; kingdom Pseudomonadati; phylum Pseudomonadota; class Gammaproteobacteria; order Enterobacterales; family Erwiniaceae; genus Buchnera; species Buchnera aphidicola. The sequence continues at coordinate 430,875 of NZ_CP034885.1, read as the reverse complement.
CTAGTATGTGTAAAAGCTGCTGGATTAATTATTATATAATGAATATTATCTTCTTTCGCAGAGTGTATTTTTTCAACTAATATATGTTCTGCATTAGATTGTATGTGATTTAATGATATATTTAATTCTTTTGATTTTTTTGTTAATTTATTTGTTAAATCTAATAAAGTACTATTTCCATATATATTTGGTTCTCTAGTACCCAAAAGATTTAAATTAGGTCCATTTATTAGTAAAACATTTATTTTTTTGTTCATTTTTCACTCAATAGTAATCAAATTAGTTTAAAAAATTTAAAATTCTATTTTATAATAACTTTTTAAAATTATATAATATTTTTATGAAAAATATTTTTTATTTTTTATTTTTATATTTTATAATATAAATATCATAATATTTTAAATTATAAGTGAGTTCAAATGACGTTGGAATTAGTTAGTGAATCTTTATTAACTGCAAACAAAATAAATCGTCAAGATTTATTTGAAATATTAAAAGATATTTCTGATCATAGTTTAGATTATGGAGATTTATATTTTCAATCACGTATTTGTGAATCTTGGTCTTTAGAAAATGGTATTATTAAAGAAGGAACTTATCATCTAGATCAAGGTGTTGGAATTAGAGCAATTTCTGGTGAAAGAACAGGATTTTCATATACAGATCAGATATCAATAGAAGCTTTAAGAAAAAATGCTAAAATAGCAAAAAGTATCCTTGATAGTAAAGAAAAAAAAATAAAAAAGAAAATATTTACAGAACAAAAGAAAAATTTTTTCTATGATATTTTAAATCCATTAAAAAAATTTACTTCTAATGAAAAAATAAATTTACTTTATAGAGTAAATCATATTGCTCGTAATTGTGATCATCGTGTAGTACAAGTGAATGCTACTTTAAGTGGATCTTATGAAAAAATTTTAGTTGTTTCTACTGATGGTAATTTAGATACAGATATTAGACCATTAGTTGAGTTTTCAGTAAGTGTTGTAGTAGAAGAACGCGGTAAAGTAGAACGAGGCAGAAGTGGAGGAGGAAGTCGTACTAATTATAATTTTTTCTTAGATGAAGATAAATCGTTAGAACAAATTAGAATTGATTTTTGGACTAAAGAAGCAGTTCGTATAGCTTTGTTAAATTTATCTTCAAAAGAAGCGCCGTCTGGAACCTTTCCAGTAGTTTTAGGGTCTGGTTGGCCTGGTGTTTTATTACATGAAGCCGTAGGACATGGTTTAGAAGGTGATTTTAATAGAAAAGGAACATCAGTATTTGCTAATATGATAGGAAAAAAAGTTACTTCAGAATTATGTACGATCATTGACGATGGAACCATACAAAATCAGCGTGGATCATTAAACATTGATGATGAAGGGGTTTCTGGACAATACAATATATTGATTGAGAATGGAATTTTAAAAAAATATATGCAAGATAAACTCAATGCGCGTCTAATGGGTACTCAATCTACTGGTAATGGCCGTCGTGAATCTTACTCGCATTTGCCAATGCCAAGAATGACTAATACATATATGTTATCTGGTAAGTCAAAAATAGAAGATATTATCAAAAGTATCGACTACGGAATATATGCCATTAATTTCTCAGGTGGTCAAGTAGATATAACTTCAGGTCAATTTGTTTTTTCAACTTCAGAAGCATATTTAATAAAACAAGGAAAAATTTTGAATCCAATTAAAAATACTACGTTAATAGGATCTGGTTTAGAAGTTATGCAAAAAATATCTATGGTTGGTAATGATTTAAAAATGGATCAAGGTATGGGGATGTGTGGTAAAGAAGGTCAAAATATTCCTGTTGGAATAGGACAACCTTCTATAAAAATAGATAAATTAACTATAGGTGGCACTATTTAGTATTTTAAGCAAATAAAAATATAAAAAAATATTAGTGCAGTCAAGAATAACGTCGTGACTGCATATTAATTATTTTAACAAATAATTTATTTAATTTTTTCTTTAATTCTAGCAGATTTTCCAGTACGTGCTCTTAAATAGTATAATTTTGCTTTTCTAACTAATCCCTTTCTTTTAATAATGATATTATCAATATTGTAAGAATGAGTTTGAAAAACTCGTTCTACACCTTCCCCATTTGAAATTTTTCGAACAGTAAAAGAAGAGTTTAAAGATCTATTTTTTATTGCAATTACTATTCCCTCAAAAGATTGTAAACGTTTTTTTGTTCCTTCAATTACCCATACTTTTACTTCTATTGTATCTCCAGGCCTAAAATTAGGTATATTTTTTTTGAGTTGTTCTTGTTCTATTTTTTGAATTATATTTGTCATTTTTACCTCTATATAAAATCATTATAAATTAATAATATTTTTATTTTTTATTTTTCTTGACAATATTTAAAATTATTTGTTCTGCTTTTTTTAATTTTTTTCCGTCTAATAAATCTGGTCTTTTTTTTAAAGTTTTTTCTAAAGATTTTTGCAAACGCCACAAACGAATTTTATTATGATTACCAGAAAGTAATATATCTGGAACTTTCATGTTGTAAATTGTTTTTGGTCTAGTGTAGTTTGGATAGTCAAGTAAATCATTGTAAAAAGATTCTTCTTCTACTGATTTTGTTTTTACAACACCTGGAATAAATCTAGCAATAGAATCTATTATTACCATTGCTGCAAGCTCTCCACCAGTAAGTATATAATCTCCTATTGACCATTCTTCGTCTATTAAAGAATCAATAATTCTTTCATCTATTCCTTCATATCTTCCGCATACAAAAATAATTTCTTTTTTCTTAATTAATTTAAAAATATTATTTTGATTTAACTTTTTTCCTTGTGGAGATAAATAAATCACTGTTGCAGATTTTAGTAAAGATTTAGCATGTTGTATTGATAAATATAATGGTTTGACACTCATTAACATTCCAGGTCCTCCTCCATAAGGACGATCATCTATAGATTTATATTTATTTTCAGAGAAATCTCTCGGATTTAGATAATTAAGATTAATAATTTTTTTTTGAATTGCTTTTCCTGTTATTCCATAATTTGAGAAAGCATAAAACATTTCTGGAAATATGGTAACTATATAAAACGATGCTAACGTTTGATTATTTTTTTTTTAAATTTATATATCATATTTTAATTCCATTTGACTATTATAACTTTGTTTTTAATATCTATATTTTTCACTATTTTTTTTATAATAAATGGAATCATTATTTTTTTTTGTAAGTCATTTCGTACAACAAGAATATCATTATATCCATTACTTATTAAATTGATTACTAGACCTAAATATTTTTTTTTTGTACTAAATATTTTACATTGAATAATATCATTCCAATAATATTCATCTTTTTCAAGTTTTGGAAGTTGATTTTTATCTATAAAAATATCTGTATTAACGAGATTTTGAGCAATTGATCGATCTATAATATTGTTAATTTGAATAATAAAATGATTTTTGTGTTTTTTCCATTTTTGAAATTGAATAATTTCCCATTTTTTGTTTTTTAAAATAAACCATGGAAGATAATTAAATATTTTATCTTTATTTTCTGTAAATGAAAAAAAATTGAGCCAACCTAATATTCCATAAACTTTTCCAATTTTTCCTACTAAAATGGGCTCAATTAGTTTATTTGATTTAATATTTATAATGTTTCCTTATTTTTTCTAAACAATTTAATTAAATTCTTTGATCGTTCTGAAATTTGTGCTCCATTTTTTTGCCAATATATAATACGATCAATATTTAATTTTATTGCAGTAGATATGTTTTTAGAAAGTGGATTGAAATAACCTAATTGTTCGATAAAACGACCATCTCTAGCAAAACGACTATCTGATGCTACCATTTTATAAAATGGTCGTTTTTTATTTCCATGTCGAGCTAATCTAATTTTTACCATTTCGTTTTTCCTTTAATTTTTAAAATAAAAAATTATTTTTTCTGTATTAAATCAATATATAATTACTGTTATGTTTTTTAAAAATTTTTAGGTAATATATTTTTTATGTTACGAATAATTTTACCAATTCCATTATTTTTAATTTTTTTCATTATTTTTTTCATATTATCAAAATTTTTTAATAACTTATTTACATCTTGAATTTGTGTTCCGGATCCTAAGGCAATTCTACGCTTTCGAGATCCTTTAATAATTATTGGGTTATTTCTTTCTTGTATAGTCATTGAGTATATTATTGCTTCTATTTTATTTAAATCGTTTTTATTGTTTCCTCCTAATAATGGATTATTAGCTATCATTTTATTACTTGAAAATTTTTCTATAAAATAATTTAATCCACCCATTTTTTTTATTTCTTTTATTTGAATTAAAAAATCATTTAAATTAAAATCATGACCTTTTTTGAAATTTTTACTTAAATTTTGTATGTTAGATTTATTGATTTTTTCTTCAATATCTTTAATAATCGATATAACTTTATTCATTCCTAAAATTGTATCAGCCATACGTTCTGGATTGAATATTTCTAAATTTGTTAATTTTTCACCTGTTCCTATGAATTTAATAGGTTTTCCAGTAATATAACGCATAGATAATGCAATTCCACTTCTAGAATCACTATCAGTTTTACTTAATATAATACCTGATATAGATAAATATTCATTAAAAACTTTTGCCATATTAATTGCATCTTGACCCATCATTGAGTCTACTACTAATAATGTTTCAATAGGTTTCGATAATATTTGTATTTCTTTTATTTCATTCATCATTGTATCATTAATATGTAAACGTCCTGCTGTATCTATTATCAAAATATCATATAATTTTAATTTAGCATGTTTAATTGCTTTTTCTGTTATCTCAATTGGTTTTTGATTAATATTAGATGAATAAAAATTTATATTGATTTGATTAGACAAAACTTCCAGTTGTTTTATAGCAGCAGCACGATAAACATCAGTAGATGTAACAAGTATTTTTTTTTTATATTTATTTTGTATCCATTTAGCTATTTTTGCTACAGTAGTTGTTTTTCCAACTCCTTGTAAACCCACTATCAATATAATTGCTGGTGGTTGAATAGATAAATTCAAATCATTATTTTGTTCACCCATAGCAATAATTAGTTCGTTTCGAACAATTTTTATAAATTCTTGACCAGGTGTAAGACTTTTATTGATTTCGGAACCAATTGATTTTTGTGAAACATTTTTTATAAATGTTTTGATTACTGATAATGTAACGTCAGCTTCTAATAACGCTTTTCTTACTTCTCTTATGGTGTTTTCAATGTTTTCTTTTGTTAATCTTCCTTTATTAACGATATTACGTAAACTTTTTGAAAGACGTTCAGTTAAATTACTAAACATATTTTTTACTCTTTTATAAATTATTATGAAAGTATTTAAAATATTTAAATGAATAATATTTTAGTTTCATAAATATTTCAAATAGGATAACAACCTAATATTTTAATGAATTTAGTAATTTTTTGAATTTTATTAATAATATTTTGTGTTATATTAGATGATAAACTTTCTTTAATATCAAGATAAAATATTTTTTCTTTTTTATTATAATTAATATTATAAAAAGTTAATATTGTTATAATTTTTCTATTTTCTTTTAGATTAAAAATTATTTTAGAAAGCTCTTTTGATTCTTTTTCTAGAAAAAATACTACTGTTGTTTTGACTGCTGTATTATAAGAAATTTTAGCAGGTGTTTTTGATAAACAAATAAATCTAGTTATATTATTTTTTTGATTTGATATATTTTTAGATAAAACTTTTAATCCATAAATTTGATTTCCTATTTCACTTCCTAAAGCAGCATTAGTGATTTGATTATATTTAATAACTTTTTTAATTGCATCACTTGTACTATTAGTATGTTTAATTGTCCAATTTGGAAATTGATCAATAAAATTGCTACATTGTTTAAATGGTTGAGGATGACTATATATTTTTTTGATAATACTAAGATCGGCATTTTTTATTGCTAGCAAACAATGGTCTATATGAATACTAACTTCTCCAACAATAAACAAATTTATATTTTTTAATATATCAAATAGTTCGTTGATAGGACCTGAGCAAGTGTTTTCTATGGGTAAAATAGCAAAATTTGATTCGTCGTTTAAAACTGATTGAATCACTTCTTCAAAATTCAAACATTCTTTTTCAATAAGTATTTTAAAATTTATTTTTGCATATTCAAATGCAGCAAAATATGAATAAGATCCTTTTGGTCCTAGAAAAGCAAAAATATTTTTATTTGTGCTTTTATGGTTTTGATGTTTTTCTAATAGCTCACTTTGAATAAGTACAGACTCTTCAATTATTAGTTCGAATAAACGTGTTATATAATTTGGATTTAAATTTTTCTTTTTTCCTAAAATAGTTAATTTATCCAATAAATTTTTTTCACGATTTATATCTCGTATAGGTTGATTGTTTTGTATTTTAGATTGAGCTATATTTAAGACTAATTTTTTTCTTTTTGCCAGTAATGTAACTATTTTTTTATCAATATTATTAATTTCATTACGAAAACTTAATAAATCATTTTTGAACATCATGGTTTATTTTACCTATCAAATATCTAATATGTTTCATGTTATAATAAAATATTTTTATTTACTTAATATTTAGTTTTTTAAATGTAAAAAATAATAACAAATTATATAATACTATTTTTAAATTATAAAAGTTCCTTTGTTGTTTAAAACATTATTCATTATATTTAAACAAAATAATTATAAAAAATTTTATTTAGATAGATTAATTTTAAATCTTTAAAATGTATTAATATATGTAATAGGTATTAATATAATTACTATATCTTATTAATTCTAATCATAGTATTCTTTTTTATATGTATATTAATCTTATAAGTGAGTTATTCAATGAGAACTTTTTCAGTTAAGGAAAAAAATATAAATCGAGGTTGGTTTTATGTAGATGCTACTAACAAGGTATTAGGAAGATTTGCTAGTGCTTTAGCTATGCGTCTTAGAGGCAAGCATAAGATTGAATATACCCCGCATCTTGATGTGGGTGATTATATTATAGTTTTAAATGCTTCTAAAATATTAGTTACAGGAAAAAAGAAATATAATAAAATTTATTATCATCATACAGGTTATATTGGTGGAATAAAAAAATTTAATTTTGAAGAAATTATGTCAAAAAATCCTGAAAAAATTATTGAAACAGCAGTTAAAGGAATGTTGCCTAAAGGACCTTTAGGTCGTTCTATGTTTAAAAAATTAAAAGTTTTTTCAGATAAAAATCATAATCATACAGCACAATGTCCTCAATTTTTAAACATTTAATAAGGGTATATTAAAAAATACATGATGAAAATTCAAAATTACGGAACAGGTCGTCGTAAAAGTTCTTCTGCTAGAGTATTTCTTAGACCTGGAACAGGTGAAATAATCGTAAATAAACGTTTATTAAATGATTACTTTGGACGAGAAACTTCTTGTATGATTGTTCGTCAACCGTTAATCTTGACAGATATGACAAATAATTTTGATATTTATATCACAGTTAAAGGAGGAGGCATTTCTGGTCAAGCCGGTGCGATTCGACAAGGAATTACTCGTGCTTTAATTAATTACAATCAATTGTTACGATCTGAATTAAGAAAATCTGGATTTGTTACACGTGATTCTAGACAAGTAGAACGAAAAAAAGTAGGTTTTCGCAAATCCAGAAAACGTATACAATTTTCTAAACGTTAAATTTAATTAATCAAATTTAAAAGAACTTGGTTTTTTATAATAAGCCGAGTTCTTTTATTAATTTTTTCATAATTTTTATACTTTTTTTAAAAAAATAAAATTATTTATTTAAGTAAGATAAAATATCGGAACATAATTTTTTTGTTCCTATTTTTTTTAGAGAAGAAATAAAATAATAAGGTTCTTGTATATTAAAATTATTTTTAATGTTTTTTATCAGTTTATCTATTTGTACATGTGATAATAGATCTATTTTATTTAAGATTAAAAGTTTTGGTTTATTATATAATTTTAAACTATATTTTTTTAACTCATTTAGTACAATTTTAATATTTTCTATTGGATTAGAATCATCTGTAGGACACAAATCAACAATATGTAACAATATTTTGCATCTTTCTAAATGTTTTAAAAAATGTATACCTAATCCTATTCCTCTAGATGCACCTTGAATTATACCTGGTATATCTGCAATAATAAAATTTTTTCCTCCTAGTTTAACACTTCCTAAAATTGGATTAAGAGTGGTAAATGGATAATCTGAAACTTTTGTTTTTGCACCAGATATATTTTTTACTAGAGTTGATTTTCCAGCATTTGGCATACCTAGTGTTCCCACATCTGCTATCAATATTAATTCTAACTGTATGTCTCTTTTCTCTCCTAATGATCCTAATGTTCTTTTTATTGGTGTTCTATTTGTAGATGATTTAAATCTAGTATTACCTAATCCATGCCATCCTCCTTTTGCAATAAGTATTTTTTGTTTATCTTCTATTAAATCGCTTATTATTTCACGCGTTTGATAATTAATTATTTTAGTTCCAATAGGAACATAAATTGTGATATCATTCCCTTTTTTACCAGAGCAATTTTTTCCTTGTCCATTACTTCCATGTTCTGCTTGAAATATTTTTTTAAATCGAAAATCTATAAGAGTATTTAAATTATTATCAGATTGTATCCAAACATTTCCGCCATCTCCTCCATCTCCACCATCTGGACCACCTTTAGGAATATATTTTTCTCTTCTAAAATTAATGCATCCATTTCCACCATTACCAGCAATTACTTGAATAATAGTTTGATCAATAAATTTCATATGATTTCCTTATTTTTTAAAATAATTATAATTTTTAAAAAATATTTTATTTATTATAAATTAATACCCCTAAAAAAGGGGCTTTTAAAAAAATAATCTTTTATTTTTTATTAATTAAGAACATTAATATATGTTCTTTTTTTAATTCCTTTTTTTTTAAATTCTATTTTCCCTTTAATAGTTGCAAAAATAGTATGATCTTTTCCGCAACCAACATTTTTACCGGGATGAAATTTAGTTCCTCTTTGTCTTACAATAATACTACCTGCTGATACTATTTCTCCCCCAAAACGTTTTACACCTAATCTTTGAGCATTAGAATCTCTTCCGTTCCTTGTGGAACCACCAGCTTTTTTATGTGCCATTTTAGTTCTCTATATGATTATAAATATCTACGATTTTTACTTTAGTAAAATATTGACGATGACCTTGCTGTTTTTTATAATGTTTGCGACGGTTAAATTTTATTATCTTAATTTTTTTAGATCTACCGTGATTTTCAATATAAGCTTTAATTTTACTTCCATTTAAAAAAGGTTTTCCTATTTTTGTTTGGCTTTGGTTTGAAATCATTAAAATATTATTAAATTCGATTATTGAACCAGTTGGTTTATTTATTTTTTCTAGTTGAATTGTTTGGTTTTTTTGAACACGATATTGTTTTCCACCACTTAAAAAAACTGCATACATATAAAACTCCAGTTATTTTTTTATTCTTCAATTATAAAATACTACTAGTTCCTTAATATTTTCCAACTTAAAGATATGTTATATAATTAAAAAACTAATTATTGCATGTGTTGAATGTTTGCACCTAATTTATTTAACTTTATTGGGAATGATTCATATCCTCTTTTACAATGATGAATATTATTAACTACTGTGATTCCTTTTGCAATGCAACCTGCTAATATTAATGTAGCAGAACTTCTTAAGTCAGTAGCAATCAGATTTTCAGCAGATAATTTTGAAACACCGTTACAAATAATATATTTTTTTTTAATTTCTATTTTAGCTCCCATTTTAATTAACTCAGAAGTATAAGCAAAACGATTTTCAAAGATATTTTCAATGATAACACTTTTTCCTTTAGAAATACTATTTAGTAAAGCAAATTGGGGTTGCATATCAGTTGGAAATCCTGGATATGGAGATGTTGAAATATTTACAGCCATTGGTTTTTTTTCTTTCATATCTAATTGTATCCAATTTTTTCCAGTTTTTATGTTAGCTCCAGCTTCAGATAGTTTTTTTAATATATTCGTTAAATATTTTGGTTCAGTATTATGGCATGTAACTAATCCTCTAGAAATCGCAGCAGCTATTAAAAATGTACCTGTTTCAATTCGGTCTGGTATAATTTTATGATATCCACCATGTAATTTTAATACTCCTTTTATATATATTTTATTACTTCCTGCACCAGTTATTTCAGCACCTAAAGTATTTAAAAATTTTGCAACATCAATGATTTCTGGCTCTTTTGCAGCATTTTCAATTATTGTCATTCCTATTGATAAAGTAGCAGCGCTCATAATAGTAATTGTAGCTCCTACACTAATTTTTTCCATATAGATATATTTTCCTATTAAAGGCTGATCAATAGATGCAATAATATAATTATCTTTTTTAATAATTTTAGCACCTAGTTTTGCAAGACCATTTAAATGTAAATTAATAGGTCTTAAACCTATTTTACAACCTCCTGGAAAAAATATTTTGGCTTTTCCAAATCGTGTTAATAAAGGACCTAACATCCAGATTGATGCTCTAATTTTTTTAACTAAATAGTATGGAGGTGAAAACGTATTAAGTGTACTTGGATCAATATATAAAATTTTATTTTTATTTACTATTTTAGTTCCTAAAGATTTAAGTAATTTAATTGCTATATTAATATCTGTTAATTGAGGGATATTACTTATTTTAATTTTTTCTTTTGTTAATATTGTCATAAATAAAATAGGTAAAGCTGCATTTTTAGATCCAGAAATTAATACATTACCATTTAACTTTTTGTTACCTTCTATGTATAATTTATTCATTTAGTACTGAATCTCTATAATTATCTTAAATATTTTTTATGATTATTTTTTTGTTTTTTTCCATTCTTCTTTTGTATATGTTGTTATAGATATCGCATGAATTTTTTTTTCTGTAATTGTATTGATCAAAGGGGCATAAATTATTTGTTGTCTTTTTACGTGATTAATATTTTTAAATACATCTCCTATAGCGATTATTTTTATATGATTATAATCTCCTGTAACATATATTTTATCTAAATTAAGTTTTTTATTTAATATTGATGTTATTTTTTCATTGTTCATTTTAAGTATACTTTATATTGTTTTTGTGAAAAATGAATATTTTAAATGTGTTTAAAATATGTTTTTGATATTTAGAAAATATTTATGAAAATTTTAAATTTATAAAATTGAAATTTTTGATAAATTTTATTTTTTACATTAAAATAGATATGATTATTTTAGTTAATATTGAAATAAAAAATTAATATTTTCAAAAAAATTATAAATTTATTAAGCATAAAATAAATTATATTATAAGTATAATTATTAAAAATTTTAATTTTTTTTATACATTGGATATTATCAATGATAAATTAATATTACTATATTTTTTCTTGTAATTATTTTATTTAAAATGCTAATTATTTAATTTTTTTAAATATTTAATTAAAATTGAATTTTTTTTCTTAAAAATATATTTTAAAAAAATTATATAAAAAATTTAATATTTTTTAAATTAACAATTAATTATATTCTTTAGAAAAAAATGAGGTGTGTTATATGGTGAATTTGATTCCAATGACTGTAAGAGGTGCTGAAAAACTTCGTAAAGAACTCGAACAATTAAAAAATGTAAAACGTCCTCGTATTATTCTTGAAATAGCAAAAGCTAGAGAACATGGTGACTTAAAAGAAAATGCTGAATATCATTCAGCTCGTGAAGAACAAAGTTTTTGTGAGGGACGGATAAAAGAAATAGAATTAAAATTATCTAATTGCCAAATTATAGACATTACTAAAATACCTAATGATGGAAGAGTTGTATTTGGTTCAACAGTAACTATATTAAATATAAAAAATAATGAAATATTTACCTATCAAATTGTCGGTGATGATGAATCTGATTTTAAAAAAAATTTAATTTCAATTAATTCCCCGATGTCAAGAGGTTTGATTGGAAAAACTGTTAATACTATCACTACCATATTTACACCTTCTGGTAATATTGAATATAAAATTTTAAAAATAGATTATATTTAAATGAACAAGATTTATTTAAAAAAAATAATTATATTAATAGTAAATCTGTTACTTATAAAATAATTAATATAATTATGATTATTAAAAATAAATCAAATAGTTCTAAACGTTGGTTATCAGAACATTTCAAAGATAAATATGTTAAAGCAGCAAAAATAAATAATATTAGATCCAGATCTTGGTTTAAATTAGAAGAAATTGATAAAATTAATAAAATATTTAAATCGGGTATGAATATTATTGATTTAGGTGCTGCTCCAGGAGGTTGGTCGCAATACGCTATTAATAAAATTGGAAATACAGGATCTGTTATAGCATGTGACATATTACCTATGGAAAAAATATCAAGAGTTAAATTTTTACAAGTAGACTTGTTAAATCCAAATAGATTGAGTTTTATATTAGATCATTTATCTAATAGTATTTTTGATGTAGTTATGTCTGACATGGCGCCTAATATTACAGGTTGTTGGTCAATTGATATGCCAAGAATTATAGAAATTTGTAAAATAGCTTTTAAAATATCTAAGTATTTATTATCAAAACATGGTATTTTTTTAGTAAAATCTTTTCAAGGAGAAGGTTTCAATGAATTTTTTACAGAAATTAAAAGATCGTTTTCAACAATTAAAATTTGTAAACCAAAAACTTCTCGATCAAGATCACGAGAAATATTCATTCTAGCAACCAGATAAGAATATTATTTTATATATTTCTAGATTTTTTAAGTCTGTGTTGTTTTTTAAAATAGATGTAATGAGAGGTTGCTCCCTTGAGTGATATGGTTAAAAACCTGATATTTTGGTTAGTAATTACAGTGATTTTAATGTCTGTTTTTCAAAACTTTAATAATAATGATTCAAATAATCATAGGGTAGATTATTCTACTTTTTTATCAGAAGTTAATCAAGATCAGATACGTGATGTATATATTAATGGTCGGATGATTAGTGTTACTAAAAAAGATAGCAATAAATATACTACCTATATACCTATGAATGATCCCAAGTTATTAGATAATCTTATAACAAAAAATGTCAAAGTTATAGGAGAAGTACCAGAAGAGCCGAGTATTTTATTTTCTATATTTATTTCTTGGTTTCCAATGTTATTACTCATTGGTGTTTGGATTTTTTTTATGAGACAGATGCAGATGGGTGGCGGAAAAGGAGCTATGTCTTTTGGTAAAAGTAAAGCTCGTATGTTGTCAGAAGATGAAATTAAAACTACTTTTGATGATGTTGCAGGATGTGATGAAGCTAAAGAAGAAGTAAGTGAATTAGTTGAATATTTGAAAGAACCGAGTAGATTTCAGAAATTAGGGGGTAAAATACCTAAGGGTATATTAATGGTAGGACCTCCTGGAACAGGAAAAACATTACTTGCAAAAGCTATTGCAGGAGAAGCAAAAGTTCCATTTTTTACAATTTCTGGTTCTGATTTTGTCGAAATGTTTGTTGGAGTCGGTGCATCTAGAGTAAGAGATATGTTTGAACATTCTAGAAAGTCTGCACCTTGTATTATATTTATCGACGAAATTGACGCAGTAGGTCGTCAAAGAGGTGCTGGATTAGGTGGTGGTCATGATGAAAGAGAACAAACCCTAAACCAAATGTTAGTAGAAATGGATGGATTTGATGGAAATGAAGGTGTTATTTTAATAGCTGCTACTAATAGACCTGATGTATTAGATCCAGCTTTACTAAGACCGGGTAGATTTGATCGTCAAGTAATTGTAGCACTTCCAGATATTCGAGGAAGAGAACAAATTTTAAAAGTTCATATGCGTAAAGTTCCATTATCTAAAGATGTTGATCCAATAATTATCGCCCGTGGAACGCCAGGTTTTTCAGGTGCAGATTTGGCTAATTTAGTAAATGAAGCAGCACTTTTTGCAGCTAGATTAAATAATCGTATAGTTTCTATGAACGAATTTGAGAAAGCAAAAGACAAAATCATGATGGGTTCAGAACGAAAATCAATGGTAATGAGTGACTTTCAAAAAGAATCTACTGCGTATCATGAAGCTGGTCATGTGATTGTTGGAAGATTAGTTCCAGATCATGATCCTGCTCATAAAGTGACGATTATTCCAAGAGGTCAAGCATTAGGTATTACTTTTTTTTTACCAGAGTCAGATACATTTAGTATTAGTAGGCAAAAATTAGAAAGTCAAATATCTACTTTATATGGTGGTCGTTTAGCAGAAGAAATTATTTATGGTTCTGAAAAAGTTTCCACTGGTGCTTTTAATGATATTAAAGTAGCTACAAATTTAGCTCGAAATATGGTGACTCAATGGGGTTTCTCAGATAAGTTAGGTCCTTTATTATATGCTGAAGAAGAAGGTGAAGTATTTTTAGGTCGAACAGTAGCTAAAGCGAAGCATATGTCTGATGAAACTGCTAGAATTATTGATGAAGAAGTAAAGTCACTTATAGAAGTGAATTATAATCGTGCTAGAAATATTTTAAATCAAAATATTGATATTTTACATGCTATGAAAGATGCTTTAATAAAATATGAAACAATTGATGCTTTTCAAATTAATGATTTAATGGAAAGAAAAGAAGTTAGAACTCCACAGGGATGGGCTGAAACTAATAAAAATTAAAATGTATTATTAATGTTATTGTTCTATATAAAATATAACAATTATATTGTATATTAAATAATCTATAAATTTAATATAATTAATATTATATTTTAATATTATACTGAAATAAGATGAAGTATATATCATAACTTCATCTTGTTTTTTAAAATAAATTTTTTAAATATTATATTTACACTTAATAAATTCATTTGAATATGGAGATAAATTTTCATGAAAGATTTTAAATATTTTAAAACAGATGGAATACGTGGAAAAGTAGGAATACCACCCATTACTCCAGAATTTATGTTAAAATTAGGTCAAATTATTGGTACAATTTTGGGTAAAGATAAAAAAAAATTGTTATAGGAAGAGATACACGTATTTCAGGATGTATGCTACAGTATTCTTTGGAATTTGGAATCTTATCCAAAGGAGTTTCTACTTTATTAGCCGGTTGTATACCCACATCTGCAGTTGCATATTTAACGAAATCTTTAAATGCTTCAGCTGGAATTGTTGTTTCAGCTTCTCATAATCCTTTTCATGATAATGGAATAAAAATATTTTTAAAAGATGGGTCTAAAATAACTAGAGATATAGAAATTTTGATTGAAAAATCATTAAATGATCCTTCTTATGATTCCTCTTACGTAAAAAATTTTGGATTTTCTGAAAGCATTTGTAATGCTAAAAAAAAATATATTAGTTTTTGTAAAAATACTTTTTCTAAAAATATAAATTTATCTAATTTTACCATTGTATTAGATTGTGCAAATGGATCAACTTATCACGTTGCACCTAAAATTTTTCAAGATTTAGGAGCTAATGTAATAACTTCTTATATTTATCCAAATGGAATTAATATTAATAAAAATTCAGGATCTACTAATACTATTGAATTAAAAAAATTAGTTATTTTAAATAAAGCTGATATTGGATTAGCATTTGATGGTGATGGAGATCGTGTTATTATGGTAGATCATTTAGGAAATGAAGTAAATGGAGATCAAATTATTTATATAATTGCAAAACAGTATTTAGAAAATAATCAATTAAATGGTGGAGTTGTCGGAACTATAATGAGCAACATGGGGCTTATTCTTAGTTTAAAAAAGATTGGTATACCATTTTTTGCAACAAAAATAGGAGATCGTGCTATATATAAAAAAATTAAACAAAAAAATTGGATACTTGGTGCTGAACAATCAGGACATGTTATTTTATTAGATAAACATTCTACTGGTGATGGGATTATAGCTAGTTTGCAAATATTATCAAGTATGATTCAAAATAATGCATCTTTATACTGTTTATCTAATCAAGTAACATTATTTCCTCAAATATTATTAAATATTTCATTAAAAAAAAATCAAGATTTTAAAAAAAATGTAAAATTTCAATCTATTCTTGAAGAATCAAAAAATATTTTAGGGAAAAACGGTCGAATTTTCATACGAAAATCTGGTACTGAACCTTATCTGAGAATTATGATAGAAGATAAAGATTATAATAAAATAAAAAAAATAGCCTATAAAATTTCAAATACAATGAGTTAATTTAAGTTATACAAAATATGAATTTTCAAATATTAATTTTTTAAATATTTATATAAATTTTAATAAAATTTTTAATAAAATAGTTTTATTTTGTTTTTATACAAAAAAAAGGAAAAATATTTTTTATGTATTTATTTTTTTTAATTTTTTTAATTTTTATTTCTATTTTTTTGAATTTTTTAATTTTATTAAAACCAGGTAAAAATGTTAATGATATGATGTATTCAAATACATCAAATAATATTAAATTATTTAATAGTTTTCGAAATAGTAGTCTTTCAACAAATATCATTGGATGTTTTGCATGTTTATTTTTAATAGTTAGTCTTATTTTATGTAATATTAATGATAAAAAAATGAATATAAACTTTTTTGAGAATCATAATGATAATATATTAAACGAAAAAATATTAAATTCTAAAAAAAATGAAACGTTAAATACTGAAATACCTCATTAATTTAAAATTTTTGCTTATTAAAAAATTTAATATTAATAATATAATAAAAATTATACACCGAGGTGGTGAAACTGGTAAACACGCTATCTTGAGGGGATAGTGCCTGAAGGCTTATGGGTTCAAATCCCATCCTCGGTATTATTGTATTTTTTACAATAAAAATATATTTTTTATATAAGATATTAATAAAATCTTGTATTTAAAAGTATATAAAATTACAGGGTGGCATTACCTAAAACCCCGAATTCTCGGGGTTTTTTATTAGAATATTTAAAAATATTTATTCAGAGGTTTACTAAGATGAATAAAGAAATCTTAGCTGTTGTAGAAGCTGTTTCTAATGAAAAATCATTACCACGTGAAAAGATTTTTGAAGCTTTAGAAGTTGCATTAGCAACAGCTACAAAAAAGAAACATGAACAAGAAATTGATGTTAGAGTTAGTATTAATCGAAAAACTGGTGATTTTAGTACTTTTAGGCGGTGGATGGTAGTAGATGTTGTCAATCATCCAACAAAAGAAATTACTTTAGAAGCAGCATGTTTTGAAGGTGATAAAGTTGCAATTAACGATTATATAGAAGACAAAATTGATTCTGTAAATTTCGATAGAATCACAACACAAACTGCAAAGCAAGTTATTGTACAAAAAGTACGTGAAGCAGAACGAGCTATGTTAGTTGATCAATTTCGAAAACATATTGGACAAATTATTACAGGTATTGTTAAAAAAATTAATAGAGACAATCTTACATTGGATTTAGGAAACAATGCAGAAGCTATTATTTTGAAAGAAGGCATGTTACCTCGGGAAAATTTTCGTCCTGGAGATCGCATTCGTGGTATTTTATATGGAGTTTATCCAGAAGCTCGTGGTTCTCAATTATTTATAAGTCGTTCCAAAACTGAAATGTTAATAGAACTATTTCGTATAGAAGTTCCTGAAATTGGTGAAGAAATTATTGAAATTAAAGCCGCTGCACGTGATCCTGGTTCGCGTGCTAAAATTGCAGTTAAAACTAATGATAAACGAATTGATCCAGTAGGTGCGTGTGTAGGAATGCGAGGAGCACGAGTACAGGCAGTATCTAGTGAGTTGTGTGGAGAACGTATTGATATTATTTTATGGGATGATAATCCAGCTCAATTTGTTATCAACGCAATGGCTCCTGCGGACGTTACTTCTATTATAGTTGATGAAGACAATCATACAATGGATATTGCTGTAGATACAAATAATTTAGCACAAGCTATTGGTAGAAATGGTCAAAATGTTCGTTTAGCTTCTCAAATTAGCGGTTGGGAAATAAATGTTATGACAACCGAAGATTTACGTATCAAACATAAAGAAGAAGCATCTGCAGCTTTGAATATTTTTAAAAAATATTTAAATGTTAACGAAAAAATTATCACAATTTTAGTTAAAGAAGGTTTTACATCACTTGAAGAATTAGCATATATACCACTATGTGAATTATCTTTAATCAAAAATTTAACAGAAGAAGAAGTAAAATTAGTTCAAGAATGTGCAAAAAATGGATTATATCTTATTGAAATGGATCAAAAAAAAAATATAAATAACAAAAAGATAGAAAAAAAATTATTAAATATGCAAGGAATGAATGAAACATTAGCATTAAAATTGGCTGAAAAAAATATATTTACTTTAGAAGAGTTAGCTGATCAAGGAGTAGATGATTTAACTGATATTGAAAATTTAAATTCTGAACAAGCTGGTTTGTTAATTATGACTGCTCGGAATATTTGTTGGTTTGGTAGTAAAGTTTAATAATAGGAAAAATAATATGATTAATATGAGTTTAAAGATTTTATCTGATGAGATTAAAATATCAGTAAAAAAATTAATAAAAAATTTTTCTGAAATTGGTATTTCAAAAAATGAAAATGATTTGATTAATTCTTCAGAAAAAAAAGTTTTATTAAAACATTTAAGAAAGAAAGAAAATATTTCTGAAAATACGTTTATTTTACAAAGAAAAACTCGTAGTACTTTAAATGTTGCTTTAGCTGGAGGTAAAAATAAATCTGTTCAAGTAGAAGTTCGAAAAAAAAGAACATATACTAAAAATATTTTATCAGAAAATTCATCTTTATTAAAAAATAAAATATTATCTCAAAATAAAGAAAAAAATTTTACAGAAAGTCTTAATATTATAAAAAAAAATCAATCTGATAAAAATCCTATAAATAAATTAAATCAATTTAAAAATATTGATATTTTGAAAAACAACGAAAATAATAAAATTGTAAAAAAAAATGTAGTTTTAAATAAATATCCTTCAAATACAAAAAAAACAATAAAAGAAAATTTAGAAAACAAAAAATTTAAAGAAGAAAAAAAAGATTATCGTTTAAATACATTTTTTCATACTCGAAGTATAGAAAATGATGAAAATCACATTGAAATTGAAAAAAATAAACGAAATTACAATCGAAACCTAAAAAATTATCGTCAAAAGAAAAATAATAGACAGAATATTAATATAAAAAATAAAAAAGAAGAAATTCGAATTTCCAAAAACAAAAAAAATGTTAAACAAATAAAAAAATCCGTTTTATTACAACAAGTTTTTAAAAAACCAGAATCTTTTATTAATAGAGATATAATTATTAGTAATTCTATCACAGTATCTGATTTAGCTAATAAGATGGCGGTTAAAAGTTCTGAAGTTATTAAAACAATGATGAATATTGGTATAATAGCTACAATTAATCATATTTTAGACCAAGAAACTGCTCAATTAGTAGCAGAAGAAATGGGTCACAAAGTAACTTTATATAAGGAAAATGAATTAGAAGAATCAATAATGAAGGATCGTGATTTAGGTAATTGTACTTCTTTTATAAGGTCTCCAGTAGTTACAATTATGGGACATGTGGATCATGGAAAGACATCATTATTGGATTATATTCGTTCTACTAAAATAGCTTCTAATGAAGCAGGTGGTATTACTCAAAATATTGGTGCTTATCATGTTAAAACAGACTCAGGATCGATTACTTTTTTAGATACTCCAGGTCATTCTGCTTTTACTGGAATGCGTTCTCGTGGTGTTAAAATAACTGATATTGTTGTATTAGTAGTTGCAGCTGATGATGGCGTAAAACCGCAAACAATTGAAGCTATTCAACATGCTAAAGAAGCTAATGTTCCCATTATTGTAGCTATTAATAAAATAGATAAAATAGATTCTGATATAGATAAAATTAAAAATGATTTAACAAAACATAATATTATTTCAGAAGAATGGGGTGGTGAAAATATATTTGTTTATATATCGGCAAAAACTGGAAAAGGTATAGATACACTATTAAATGCAATTTTATTACAATCAGAAATGTTAGAATTGAAAGCAATATCTACAGGAATGGCAGAAGGTGTTGTAATAGAATCGTTTCTTGATAAAGGAAGAGGGCCAATAGCAACTGTATTAGTTCAAAAAGGAAATTTAAGAAAAGGAGATGTAATATTGTGTGGATTAGAATACGGTCGTATTAAATCATTGCGTAATGAAACTGGAAAATTACTAAAAAATGCAGGACCATCTATACCTGTTGAAGTTTTAGGTTTATCTAAAGTTCCTTCTGCTGGTGATAAAGTAACTGTAGTTCGTGATGAAAAAAAAGCCAAAGAAGTTGCATGTTATCGAAAAAATAAGTCACGTGAATTAAAATTATCAAATCAAAATAGATCTAGTCTAGAAAATATGTTTGATAATATTAAAAAATCAAATTTTTCAGAATTAAAAGTAATCATAAAATCAGATGTTCAAGGTTCTTTAGAAGCTATTTCTGGGGCTTTATTAAAGTTATCAACTAATGAAGTAAAAATTAATATAATAAGTTTAGGTATAGGTGGTATTACAGAGACAGATGCTTCATTAGCATTAGCATCTAATGCCATTATTTTAGGTTTTAATGTTCGAGCAGATATAGCTGCTAAAAAAATAATTGATTCAGAACGTTTAGATCTTCGCTATTATTCTGTTATTTATGATTTGATTGATGAAGTAAAATATGCTATGGCAGGACTTTTATCCCCTGAATATCAACAAAATATTATTGGATTAGCAGAAGTAAGGAATACATTTAAATCACCTAAGTTTGGATTAATTGCAGGATGTATGGTAATTACTGGAATTATTAAAAAAAGCAATCCAATTCGTGTACTAAGAGATAATATAGTAATATATGAAGGTGAATTAGAATCTTTACGTCGTTTTAAAGAAGATGTAAATGAAGTAAGAAATGGAATGGAATGTGGTATTGGAATAAAAAATTATAATAATATTAAAATCGGAGATAATTTAGAGGTTTTTGAAATGAAGGAGGTAAAAAGAATATTATAAATTAACGTTTATAAATAAATTTATGTTTATAAAATATATAAAACATTGGTAATAAAATATGGAAAAATCATTTAGTCGATGCTCTCAAATAGCTCAAGAATTACAAAAAAACATTGCAATTATTATTCAATGTTTTCTTAAAGATCCACGTTTTAAAATAATTATAACAATATCTGAAGTTATTTTATCTAAAGATTTATCTCATGCTCAAGTATTTATTAGTTTTTTAAAATCAAATAATGATTTAAGTAAAAAAACACTATTAATTTTATTAAATAAAGCATCTGGTTATATTCGAAAAATATTATGTAAAAAAGTAAAATTAAGAATTATACCAAATATTGTTTTTTATTATGATAATTCTTTTTCACAAGGTAATAAAATTTCTTTATTATTGAATAAATTAAAGCAAGGTAATGTCATAGAATAAAGGATAGTTAAATGCCTTTTTATAAAACACGTAATATTAATGGATTTTTATTAATAGATAAACCTATGGGAATTTCTTCTAATAATACTTTACAAAAAGTAAAAAGTATTTTCAATGCAAAAAAAGCTGGATATATTGGAACTTTAGATCCTCTAGCTACAGGAATGTTGCCAATTTGCTTTGGAGAAAGTACAAAGTTTTCTTGTTATTTAAATAATTCAGATAAAAAATACAATGTTATTGCTAAATTAGGTGAAAAAACATCTACATTTGACTCTGATGGTGTGGTTATAAAAAAAAGAACAGTTTCATTTACACGTATTCAGTTAAATCAATCTTTAAAAGAATTAACTGGTTTGATTAATCAAATCCCTTCAATGTATTCAGCTATAAAGTATAAAGGTGTTCCACTATATAAATATGCAAGAAAGGGTGTGAATATTCAACGGGATGTAAGACATATTAAAATATATAAATTAATTCTTATTGCACATATAAATAATTTCATTGAATTAAATGTACATTGTTCAAAAGGAACGTATATTAGATCATTAATTGATGATTTAGGAGAAAAATTAGGTTGTGGTGCACATGTTATTTCACTGCGTCGAATACAAGTAGGATTATTTTCTTATTCTAAATTGGTTACAATACCTTATTTAAAAGAACTATTAAATAAAAAAAATATTAAACAATTAAATAATTTATTAATGCCAGTTGACACGCCTGTTTATTTTTTACCAAAAGTGTATCTTTCTGAAAATCAATCTTTGAGTTTTAAATTAGGACAAATAATTCATTTTAAATCTTACATTAAAAATAGTTTAGTACGTGTTTTAAAAAAAGAAAAAAAATTATTTCTTGGATTAGGAAAAATTAATACTGAAGAAACATTAATTCCATATCGATTAATTTCTATGTGTACTAATTAAGTTATTTTCTATTAAATTTAAGAGTAGCGTGATATTATTTTTAAATAATTTTACTAAAATATTAGTTTAATATAATTAAAAATATATGAGGTATTAAATGTCTCTTAGTATAACAACCACAAAAGAAAAAATTATAAAATATGGGAAAAATAATAAAGATAGCGGAATTACTGAAGTTCAAGTTGCATTATTAACACATCAAATTAATCATCTGCAATTACATTTTTCTCAGCATAAAAAAGATCATTCAAGTCGTAGAGGCTTGTTAAATATGGTTTCTAAACGTCGTAAGTTGTTAAATTATCTTAAGAAAAAAGATATATCTCGTTATAACATATTAATTGAAAATCTAAATTTAAGACGGTAAATAATTTTTTATATCATAAAATTATGATAATATTTTGATTTTTTTTTGGATGTATTTTTTATAAAGGGCTTGATTGGCCCTTTTTTTACAATCTTATTAAAATATTTTATTAATAAAGGAGTAAAATTAATTTATTATTAAATAAATATTTAACTAATAATTTATATATAATTTTTATTTTAAAAATTAATTAATAATTAACAAAAAACTCATTTTATATTAAGGGTATTATTTTGCTGAATCCTATTGTACGAAAATTTCAATATGGCCAACATACAATTACATTAGAAACAGGTATCATGGCAAGACAAGCAACAGCAGCAGTAATGGCTAGTATGGATGACACTGCTGTTTTTGTTACTGTTGTTGCAGATAAAACAATTCATCCTGGCCAAAAATTTTTTCCTCTAACAGTAAATTATCAAGAAAGAACCTATGCTGTAGGTCGAATACCTGGAGGTTTTTTTAGAAGAGAAGGTCGCCCAAATGAAAGTGAAATATTAACTGCTCGGTTAATTGATAGACCAATTCGCCCTTTATTTCCTAAGGGATTTTTTAATGAAGTGCAAATAATTGCCACAGTAGTATCAGTTAATCCACAAATAAATCCTGATGTTATTTCCATCATTGGCGCTTCAGCAGCTTTAAGTTTATCTGGTATTCCATTTTATGGCCCAGTAGGAGCTGCTCGAGTAGGTCTAATTAACAATCAATATGTTTTAAATCCTACAACTGAAGATATGAAATCTAGTTTTTTAGATTTAGTTATATCAGGTACTCAAAATGCTGTACTTATGGTAGAAGCGGAATCTAAAATATTAAGTGAAGAAAAAGTTCTTGGGGCAATTATCTTTGGACATCAACAACAACAAGTAGTCATTAATAATATTCGTTCATTATCAAATGAAGCTAGTAAATTACCTTGGACCATATCTTATCCTGAAATAAATACTAATTTAGAATCTAGACTTATTAAGTTAATTGAAAAAGATATAAGCAATGCTTATTTGATTTTTAACAAACAAGAAAGATATGAAAAATTAAACTTTCTTAAAGACTATGTAATAAAATTAATTTTAGGTGAAAATCCAAGTATTGATATAAGTGAAATTGATGAAATTTTTCAAAAAATTGAAAAAAATATTGTACGTCAACGTATATTAAATAATGAGTACCGTATTGATGGTAGAGAAAAAGATATGATTCGTGCATTAGATATTAGAACAGGTGTTTTACCCCGTACCCATGGTTCTGCTTTATTTACTCGCGGTGAAACACAATCTTTAGTTTCTGTAACGTTAGGAACATCTAGAGATGCACAAAATTTAGATGAATTGTTAGGTGATAAAACAGATAACTTTTTATTTCATTACAATTTTCCACCCTATTCTGTTGGAGAAATTGGTATAGTTGGTTCACCTAAAAGAAGAGAAATTGGACATGGTCGTCTTGCTAAAAGAAGTCTTTTAGCAGTAATGCCTAAAATTGATCAGTTTCCATATACTATTAGGATTGTTTCTGAAATAACTGAATCAAATGGTTCTTCATCTATGGCTTCTGTATGTGGTGCATCTTTGGCTTTAATGGATGCAGGAGTGCCAATTAAATCTGCAGTAGCGGGAATATCCATGGGTTTAGTAAAAGAAGGTGATCATTATGTATTACTTTCAGATATTTTAGGCGATGAAGATCATTTAGGAGATATGGATTTTAAAGTTTCTGGAACTAAAGAAGGTATTACAGCTTTACAAATGGATATAAAAATAGAAGGAATTACTAATGAAATTATGCATATTGCTTTAAACAAAGCTAAAGCTGCTAGATTACATATTTTAAATGTGATGCAAAAAGCACTAAGTAAACCTAGAAATGAAATTTCTGAATTTGCACCTAGAATTCATACAATTAAAATTAATCCTGAAAAAATTAAAGACGTAATAGGAAAAGGAGGATCTGTTATTCGAATGTTAACTGAGGAAACAGGAACTATAATTGAAATTGAAGATGATGGGACAGTAAAAATATCTGCTACAATTGGAGAAAAAGCAAAAAATGCAATTCGTAGAATTGAAGAAATCACGGCTGAAATAGAAGTAGGACGCATTTATTCAGGGAAAGTAACTCGAATTGTTGATTTTGGTGCTTTCATTACAATAGGATTTGGTAAAGAAGGATTAGTGCATATTTCTCAAATTGCCGATAAAAGAGTAGAAAAGGTTTCAGATCATTTAAAATTAGATCAAATTATTCCTGTGAAAGTATTAGAAATAGATCGACAAGGTCGATTAAGATTAAGTATTAAAGAAGTAAAAGATTCTATTATATCTAATAAATCTATAAATAATATTTATATCTGATATAATTATTTAGAATTAATTATTTTTAATAAAAAAAAATTTTATTTGTAAAACAACATAAATTTATATTTTTAAAAAAATATTATATATTAAATATAATATATAAGTAATAATGTTATTATTCATTTTACTTAATTTTTCTTCTCTAATAATTAAATACTTTATTTTTTAAATTTTTAATTATTGTCTAATGTTGTATTTTATCAATCATTAAGCAATAAATATCATTTATTTAGTATTATATTTATTAGATTATTTAATTGGAGCCGGTTCACACTTTTCAATGAGAATAAATAATATATATATTTTCATAATGAGCTATGTAGACTGGCCACTGTAACTTAAAAGGCATATCTATTGCATGACTCATACTGAAAAAACATTTTCTTTTCTTGGTTTAAATTCGTTTATTATTCAATCTTTAGATGAAATGGGATATGTTAAACCATCTCCTATTCAATTAGCATGTATTCCATTACTTTTAAAAGGTAAAGACGTATTGGGTATGGCTCAGACTGGTAGTGGTAAAACAGCTGCTTTTTCATTACCGTTATTACATAATTTAAAAGTTACTTTAAAAGCACCTCAAATTTTAGTACTAGCTCCTACAAGAGAGCTAGCTGTACAAGTTGCTGAGGCTTTTTCAGTATTTTCTAAATATATAGTAGGCATACATGTATTACCTTTATATGGAGGTCAAAGATACGAGTTACAATTACGTGCATTAAAACAAGGACCTCAAATTGTTGTAGGAACTCCAGGACGTTTATTAGATCATTTAAAAAGAGGTACTCTAAATCTTTCAAATTTACATGCTTTAGTTTTAGATGAAGCCGATGAAATGTTAAGAATGGGTTTTATAGAAGATGTAGAAACGATTATGTCAAAAATACCAAAAGAACATCAAACTGCTTTATTTTCAGCTACAATGCCAGAAGCAATAAGACGTATTTCCAAAAGATTTATGAAAGATCCTAAAGAAATAAAAATTAAATCTAATATAACTACACGTCCAGATATTAAACAAAGTTATTGGATGGTATATGGTAGAAAAACTGATGCTTTGATCCGTTTTTTAGAAGTAGAAGAATTTTCTGCTACAATCATTTTTGTAAAAACAAAAAACGCTACCTTAGAAGTATCTGAAGCTTTAGAAAAACATGGATATAATAGTGCAGCATTAAATGGAGATATGAATCAAGCCCTACGAGAACAAACATTAGAACGTTTGAAAAATGGTAGATTAGATATTTTAATTGCTACAGATGTAGCTGCTAGAGGTTTAGATGTTGATCGAATTAGCTTTGTAATTAATTATGATATTCCAATGGACTCTGAATCTTATGTACATCGTATTGGACGTACTGGAAGAGCTGGAAGAGCTGGTAGAGCATTATTATTTGTTGAAAATCGTGAACGTCGACTATTACGTAATATTGAGCGAACAATTAATCAATCGATTCCAGAAATTCAATTACCTAAAATTGAGTTATTATGTGAAAAACGTATTCAGAAATTTGCAAAAAAAGTTCAACAACAACTCGAAAGTAAAGATTTAGATGAATATATAGCTTTATTAGATAAATTATATTCCTCTGACGATTTAGATATAAAAACTTTTGCAGCAGCTTTATTAAAAATGGCTCAGGGAGGTCGTCCTTTAATTATTAAAAAAGATTTATTAAAACGTCCTACTAGAGAATCTTTTTATAAAGATGATCGAAGACGTGAAGAAAATCGAAATAATCGTAATCGTCGTGATAGAAAAGATATAAAAGAGATAGATTTATATCGCATTGAAGTTGGTCGTAATGATGGTATTGAAGTACGTCATATAGTTGGTGCTATTGCAAATGAAGGGAATATAAATAGTCGTAGCATTGGAAATATAAAATTATTTTCTTCTTATTCTATTATTGAATTACCTAAAGGTTTATCTAAAGAATTATTACTACATCTGACAAAAACTAGAATTTTAAATAAACCAATAAATATCAAATTGTTACGAGATACTAGAAATTATCAAAATAAATTATATAATCGATCTATTTTAAATAAAGATATAAATACTAATCGTCGTTTTTCTGAAAATCGTTTTAATAAATCTTATTCTAGTAAAAATGAAGTTAAACCATCTTTTTTCCGTCGTAAAAATGTGTAATTTTTTATGCCGCTTTGCGGCATATTGAATATTTATAAGTGATTTAAATAAATTTAATTTTTATTTTTTATATGCAATGGCTTCCATTTCAATTTGTACATTTTTTGGTAGTGCTTGTACTTCTACACAAGATCTTGTAGGAAAATATGCTTTGTTTGTAAAAAAAAATTTTTCATATATTTGATTAATTATTTGAATTTTTTTTAAATCTACAGTAAAAATAGTTATTTTAATGATATCGGTTACTTCATAGTTTGCTTTTTTAAGGATGTATTTTATGTTTTTTAATACTGTATATGTTTGATCATCAATATTTTCTGGTATTTTACCAGATTTTACATCAATAGGAATTTGACCTGATGTAATTAAAAAATTGTCAAATTGTATAGCTTGTGAATATGGTCCAATAGGTTTTGGGGCATTTTTTGTATCAATAATTTTCATATAACACCATTATTTAATTGAATTTTTATGATAATACTATGTTTTTAGAAAATTCTTTTTCGCAATATTTGCATTTTAAATTCATGTTATTATTTGGTTTTTTAATAAAAATAAAGCTAGAATTTATACAGTTATTATGACTAATACAATTACCATTTGGACAAATTAAAATACGATCTATTTTTCTTGGTAATGTTGGAAATATTTTACCAACTAAATTATATTCATCAATGTAGTTAACTGTAGCACAAGGTGAATAAATTGCTAATTGATTAATTTGATCCCCACTTAAGAAAGTATTTTCAATTTTTATAATATCTTTTTTACCTAATTTTTTCGAAGGCAAATTTAAACCAATCGTAATTCGTTTTTCTGTTTCTGTAAATCTAAATAAAGATAATAGTTTAAAACCGATTTGAGAAGGAATATGATCGATTACACTACCACACTTTATAGCTTCTACTTGAAGTTTATTTATTTGCATATTTTTCTTATTAGAAATGATTTTCTATTAATACTAATGATAGTATTGCTTGACGCGCATAAATACCATTTGCTGCTTGTTTAAAATACCAAGCATAAGGAGTATAGTCAACATCATGATCAATTTCATCTATGCGAGGAAGAGGATGTAGTATTTTTAAATTACTACGTGCATTTTTTAAACTTTTAGTAGATAATATAAATTTTGATTTAGCATTTGCATATTCAGTAGATTCAAGTCTTTCTTTTTGAACACGTGTCATATAAAGAATATCAATTTCAGAAATAACTTCTTCTATATGTTGACATCTTCTATAGCTAATCCCCCTTTCTAAAAGCATATTATTAATATAATTAGGCATTGTTAATACATCAGGTGAAATAAAAAAAAATTTGTTTTTTTTATATTTAGCTAACGCTTGTGTTAAAGAATGTACAGTTCTACCATATTTTAAATCTCCAACCATTGCAATATTTAAATTATTTAGTCGATTTTGCGTTTCTTGAATAGTAAATAAATCTAAAAGTGTTTGAGTTGGGTGTTGATTTGATCCATCTCCAGCATTAAATATAGGTACATTATTAGAAAATTCTGCAGCTAAACGTGCAGACCCTTCTTGTGGATGTCGAATAATAATAGCATCTACATATGAACTAATTACTGAAATAGTATCTGCTAATGTTTCTCCTTTTTTGGATAAAGAGATATTATTTCCATCAGAAAAACCTATTATTGAAGCACCTAGTCGATAAATTGCTGTTTCAAAAGACAAACGTGTACGAGTCGATGCTTCAAAAAAACAACTAGCAATAATTTTATTTTTTAATAAATCAGGTGCTGATTTTTTTTTTAGAATAGCAGATTTTTTTAATACTAGTTCTAATTCATCACGTTTAAGATCGTTTATTGAAATTATATTTTTTTTATATAAAGAGTTTCTCAACTTCTAAATTCCTTAACTATAGATAAAAAGTAATTAGCGTTATTTTGTATACAAAGATGAGAAACAGTTAATAAATATTTTTTTAAAAATTTATTGTCTTAATAAGAGTAGCTATAAGAATAGCTTTTATAGTATGTAATCTATTTTCTGCTTGTTCAAAAATAATTTTTTCATTTTTTTGAAATATACTATCTGTAATTTCTATTCCATTTGTTAAATTATATTTTTTTAATATTGATTTTACTATATTATTTTTTTTGTCATGTAGTGCAGGAAGACAATGTAATACTTTTACAGAAGGATTGTTAGTCATATTAATTATATTTTCATTAACTTGATAGTTTTTTAACAATTCTATTTTTTCTTTCCATGTTTGTTCTGGTTCTCCCATAGAAACCCAAATATCAGTATAAATAAAATCTACATTTTTTACTCCATTTTGAATATTCTCAGTACATGTTATTTGTGTTTTATTTTTTCTAGCTTTTTCTTGGCACGTATTTAAAATATTTTTTTCAGGCCAATATTGCTTAGGAGAAATTAAACGTAGATCTATTCCTAAAATAGATGCAGCTTCTATTAAAGTATTTGCTATATTATTATGAGAATCACCAATATATGCACACTTTATTTCATAAAATTTCTTTTTTGGATAAACTTCTTTCATTGTTAATAAATCTGCAATTATTTGTGTTGGATGAAATTTTTCAGTTAATCCATTCCATACAGGTACGTTTGAATATTTTGCTAAAATTTCTATTATTTCATGATTATGGCCTCTATATTCAATCCCATCATATAGACGACTCAGAACTTTTGCTGTATCTTCAATTGATTCTTTTGTTCCAAGATGAGTACTACCTGGTCCAAGATAAGTTACATGAGCACCTTGATCAAATGCCGCAACTTCAAATGAGCACCTTGTACGAGTTGATTCTTTTTCAAAAATTAATGCAATATTTTTTCTTTTCAATAATTGGGTTTCTTGATTATTTTTTTTTATTTTTTTTAGTTTTTGAGATAATATGATAATATTTTCTAATTCTATATTAGAAAAATCTAATAATCTTAAAAAATCACGTTGATAAAAATAATTCATCATTTTATTTCTCTTTAAATTAGTTGTAAATTTGAAAAATTTATCTATATGAATATATAAAACAAAATTAAAAATAAATATAATTAGAATTTAAGATTTTAATAATATTATAGTATATGATATTTTTGTTATGTTTAATTTTTTTATTTCTTTTCATTTGAAGTTAATAATATATAACAATTTTTAAAAAAATAAAATTATAGAGATACGTTATGAAATTTTTTATAAAAAATTTTTTTTTACCTCAAGAAAAAACAGATTGTTTGATTATTGGTATTTTTAAATATTTTGAATTAACGATTTCTGCTGATATTTTAAATAAGTATAGTAATGGTTATATTCATTCATTAATGAGTAAAGGAGACATTGATGGAGACATAGGAAGTAATTTATTATTATATGATGTTCCAAATATTATATCTAAGAGAATATTATTAGTAGGATGTGGGGAAAAAAAACATTTTAGTTTATGTTCTATTGAACAAATCATTAAAAGTAGTATTAAAATATTAAATAAATCATCTATTCATAATGTTGTTTTTTCTTTAACTGAATTAAATATCTGTAATGATAGTTTATACTGGTTTTTTCGTAAAATAATTGGTTCTATTAAGAAAGAAATTTTTAATATAAATACATTTTTGAAAAAAGATATATATTTAAATACTATTTCATTTAATATTACAGATGAAAAATTTATTTCATTAGCTGAAAAAGGTCTAAAACATTCTTTAGCGATTGATTTAGGTCTTACTGCAGCAAAAAAATTAAGCAATTTGCCTCCTAATATTTGTAATCCACTATATTTATCTTTGAAAGCAAAAAAATTGTCTAAAAAATATAAAGATAATATTAGTGTAACATCTATCGATATGAATGAAATGGAAAATTTAGGTATGAATGCTTATTTAGCTGTAGGTAATGGATCTAAAAACAAACCGTATATGTCTGTTATCCAATATTCTGGATTTAACGCTATCAATAAAAAACCTATTGTATTAATAGGAAAAGGATTAACATTTGATTCCGGAGGAATTTCTATCAAACCATCAAAAAATATGCATGAAATGAAATATGATATGTGTGGTGCAGCTTCTGTTTATGGAATTTTAATTGTAGCTGCTGAATTAAATTTACCTTTAAATATTATAGGAATTCTGGCTGGATGTGAAAATATGCCTGGAGGTCATTCTTTTAGACCTGGAGATGTTTTACATACTATGTCGGGAAAAACAGTAGAAGTTTTGAATACTGATGCTGAAGGTCGTTTGGTTTTATGCGATGTTTTAACATATGTAGAACGTTTTTCACCTGATATAGTTATTGATATTGCTACTTTAACTGGAGCTTGTGTTGTTGCATTAGGTCATTATGTGACTGGTTTATTTTCAAATAATGAAGATTTAGTTAACGATTTGGAAAAAGCTGCTGTACAAACAGACGATAAGATTTGGCAATTACCCTTGTTTAAGGAATATGAAAAAGATATAAACTCAAATATTGCTAATTTTTCAAATGTTGGGAATAACGGAGCAGGAGCGATAACAGCTGCTTGTTTTTTATCAAAATTTTCAAAAAAATATCACTGGGCTCATTTAGATATTGCTGGAACTGCTTGGGAATCTGGTATAAATAAAGGATCTACAGGACGTCCTGTTGAGCTTTTATGTCAATTTTTATTAAATAAATCAAAATATTAAATGTTAATTAATATTTAAATATTTTACATTCAATTTTCAATATTAGCTTTTTAAACAAAAATGATTAAATAAAATGGAAAAAACTTATAACCCTAAAGATATTGAAGAACCTTTATACGATTTTTGGGAAAAGAATGGATATTTTAAACCTAATAATAATTCAACTCAACCATCGTTTTGTATTATGATGCCACCTCCTAATATTACTGGTAATTTACATATGGGACATGCATTTCAGCAGACTATTATGGATATTTTAATTCGTTACAATAGAATGCAAGGAAAAAATACATTATGGCAAGTTGGAACAGATCATGCTGGGATAGCAACACAAATTTTAGTTGAACGTGATATATATATTAAAGAAAATAAAACTAAGAAAGATTATCATAGAGATGATTTTATTAACAAAATATGGTTGTGGAAAAATAAATATAATTCTATTCTTAAAAAACAAATACGACGTTTAGGTAATTCAGTCGATTGGAATCGCGAAAAATTTACTTTAGATCCTGATATTTGTTCTTCTGTTAAAGAAGCTTTTATCGTTTTTTATAAAAATAATTTAATATATCAAAAAAAGCGATTAGTACATTGGGATTCAAAATTAGAAACAGTGATTTCAGATTTAGAAGTAGAACATCATTTAATAAAAAGCAAAAAATGCTTTATTCGATATCCAATTGTTTATAACAAAAAAAAAAATGACAATCAAATAAAATATTTGATAGTTTCTACAACTAGACCTGAAACTTTATTAGGAGATACAGCTTTAGCTGTGAATCCAAAAGATAAAAACTATAATCAATTGATTGGACAATTTGTTATGTGTCCTTTAGTTAATAGAATTATACCTATTATCGGGGATAAATATGCAAATATTACAAAAGGAACAGGTTGTGTGAAAATCACTCCTGCACATGATTTTAATGATTATCAAGTAGCTTTGCGTCATAAGTTACCAATGATTAATATTTTTAATTTCAATGGAAAAATTAAAGTGAATTTTGATGTTTATGATTATAAAGGTGTAGTTTCTAATATATATAATTCATTAGTGCCAATTCAATTTCAAAATTTGGATATTATTTCTGCAAGAGCAAAAATTATTAAAGAAATAAAAAAAATAGGACTGTTAGAAAAAATTGAAGAATGTGAAATTCTTACACCACATGGTGATAGAAGTGGAGTAATCATTCAACCTATGTTAACAAATCAATGGTATCTAAAAACATCAAAGTTAGCTAATTTGGCTATTTCTGCAGTTAAAAATAAAAAAATTAATTTTATTCCATCTCAATATGAAACTATGTATTTATCTTGGATGCATAATATTGAAGACTGGTGTATTTCTCGTCAATTGTGGTGGGGACATCGTATTCCAGTATGGTACGATTTAAAAAGAAATATATATGTTGGACATAATGAAAAAGAAGTACGCAAAGAACATAATATATCAAATGATACGATCTTAATTCAAGATGAAGATGTTTTAGATACTTGGTTTTCTTCTGGATTATGGACCTTTTCTACATTAGGTTGGCCTGAAAAAACAAAATTTTTAAAAGTTTTTCATCCTACAGATGTATTAGTTAGTGGTTTTGATATTATCTTTTTTTGGATTGCTAGAATGATAATGTTAACTATGTATCTTGTTAAAGATGACTCTGGATTATCTCAAATACCTTTTAAAAACATTTACATTACAGGTTTAATACGTGATGAAGAAGGTAAGAAAATGTCAAAATCAAAAGGAAATGTAATTGACCCATTGGATATGATAGATGGGATTTCATTAGATAATTTAATTAAAAAAAGAACAAAACATTTATTTCAACCAAAATTATCTGATCAAATTAAAAAGCGAACTATAAATCAGTTTCCAAATGGAATTAATCCGACAGGTACAGATGCATTACGTTTTACTTTTTGTGCTTTAGCTTCTAATACACGAGATATAAAATGGGATATGAGTAGATTAAAAGGGTATAGAAATTTTTGTAATAAACTTTGGAATGCTAGTAGATTTGTTTTAATGAATGTAAAAGATCATCATTATTTTGATTTCCAAAAAAATGAAAAAATGTTATTTGTGAACAAATGGATTTTAACAAAATTTAATAATGTAATAAAATTATATAGAAGTTCATTAGATAATTATCGATTTGATATTTCAGCAAATATTTTATATGATTTTACTTGGAATAACTTTTGTGATTGGTACTTAGAATTTGTAAAATTAATTATAAAATTTGGTTCATCTGAAGATATATATTTTACTAAAAATATTTTAGTTCATATTTTAGAACAACTTTTAAAACTATTACATCCGATTATTCCTTTTATTACTGAAACTATTTGGCAACGTATTAAAGAAATTAAAAATATTAAAGAAAAAACTATTATGCTTCAATCTTTTCCAGAATATGATGATTTTTTATTTAATGAAAAAATTTTATTGGATATGAAATGGATTAAAAAACTAGTAACTTTTTTAAGAAGCATTAGAGTTGAAATGAATATTAGTTCTAAAAAATCATTATCTTTATTTTTAAAAAATGTTTCTTTTGATAAAAAGAAAATTATTCAGGAAAACTTATTTTTATTACAAAAAATAGCTTTTTTAGATAAGATTGAAATCATTTCTAAATATCAGAAAGAATCTGTTTTTTCTATAAAAAAAATAATTGATGAAGTGGAAATTTTAATACCTATAGATAAAATAATAGATAAAAAAACTGAAATAGAAAGATTAAATAAAGAAATAAAAAATATAAAATTAAAAATTTTGTTCATAGAAGAAAAAACTTTAAATAAAAATTTTTTACGTTATGCCCCCGAACATATTATTCAGAAAGAAAAAGAAAAATTAAAAAATTTAAATGAAGTATATTTAAAATTATCTACACAAATAGAAACCTTTAATAATTTTTTTTGTGAAAATCCATAATAATTTTTATTCATATTAATATAATATTTATTTCAAATAGTATAGGTTGATCATGTCAATTTTACATAATCAAATTTCTAAAAAAGAATTAAAAAAAAATATATTTTTAAAGAATGAATCTCGTTTAATCCTTTCATTCTATAAGTATTTTCATATTCTAGAACCTAAAAAATTTAGAGATAAAATTTATAAAAATTTTTCGCAATATAACATTTTAGGTAGGGTTTATGTATCTTATGAAGGAATAAATGCTCAAATTAGCATTCCTACTTGTATGTATATAAAATTCAAAAATTTTTTGTATACATTTAACCCAGCATTAAATAATTTACGTATTAATGTACGATTTAATATTAATAATATAAATGTATTTTGGGTGCTTTCAGTAAAAGTTAAAAAATATATTGTAAATGATGGTATTAAAAATCCTTTATTTAAATTTAAAAATATTGGTACATATATTAATGCTAGTGAAGTAAATTTAATGTTAAATGATGGAAAAACAATATTTATTGATATGAGGAATTCTTATGAATATAAAATAGGACATTTTCCTAATGCTGTAGAAATTCAAAGTAAAACTTTTCGAGAACAATTAAAAAATGTAGTAAAAATAATGCATTATGCTAAAAATAAACATATAGTAATGTATTGTACAGGAGGAATTCGTTGTGAAAAAGCTACATCTTGGATGATTTTTAATGGTTTTAAACATGTATATCACATAGAAGGTGGAATAATTGGATATGTAAATCAAGCAAAAAAAAATAAATTACCTATTTTATTTAAAGGAAGTAATTTTGTATTTGACAACCGTATGAAAGAAAAAATATCAAAAGATGTAATATCTTCTTGTAAACAATGTAATCAACCTTCAGACGATTATGTAAATTGTGCTTTTAATTTATGTCATGTATTATTTATTCAATGTCATAATTGTCAAATTAATTTTAAAAATTGTTGTTCTTTTACTTGTATGAAATATATATAATATTTAGTGATAAATAATATATTCAATTTACAATTAATTATTTAAGTTTTTATTTGTTTTTTTTCTAAATTTTCCCAAGATATTATTTTTTTTTCTAATTTTTTTTCTTCTAAATTTAATTGCGTTAATATAGGTAATTGATTAATAATATTTTGTTTAAAAAATCCAGGTTCATTAATTTTATCTTGCAAAACTTTAATACTTTTTTCTATCTTTTCAATTTGATTTAATGTATTTTTTAGTTCTTTTTTAAGTTTGTTTTGATTTAATAATTTTTCTTTTTTATTTATATTTAAAAGACATACATTTTTTTCAGTTTTATTTTTTTTAATTATTTTATCTATTGAATTGTTATATGGACCTAAATGTTTAGTAATTAATCCATTTCCTTCAAATAACCAAAATTCATTCATTGTATTTTGAATAAAGTTTCTGTCATGACTGACTATTAAAACAGTGCCAGAATATTGAATGATAATTTTTTCTAATAATTGTAAAGTATCTAAATCTAAATCATTTGTAGGTTCATCAAAAATTAATACGTTATTTTTTTTTAAAAATAATTTAGCTAAAAGTAATCTATTGCATTCTCCACCAGATAAAGTTTTTACTAAACGTTTTAATTCATTTGATTTAAATAAAAATTTTTTTAAATATCCTATTAAATGTTGTTCTTTACCATTAATTGATACTTTATCTTTTCCTTCATTTATATTATCTAAAATAGATTTTTGAGAATTTAATATTGATCTATTTTGATCAAAATATGCTATTTTTAAGTTTTTTCCTGAGTAAAAATTTCCTTTTTGAATTTTATATTCTCCTGTGAGTATTTTAACCATAGTACTTTTACCTGATCCATTATTCCCAATAAGTCCTATTTTATCACCGTATTGTATAATTGAAGAAAAATCATTAATGATATTTTTATTATTTATAGAAAATTTTATATTTTTTAATTCAAAAATTATTTTTCCAGAATATTCTTTAATTTCATTGATTTGAATGTTTTTCAAAGATTCTATTTTTTGATAATTTTCGTTTTCTTTTCTTAGTATTTCTAAATTTCTTACTCTTCCTTCATTTCTTGTAGTACGTGCTTTAACACCTTTTTTAATCCAAATTTCTTCTTTTTGTAATTTTTGGTCAAATAATTTTTTGTTAATTTTCTCAATTTGATTATTTTTATATTTTAGTTGAATAAATTTTGTATAATTGCCTGGGAAAGATGTTAGTGTACCTCTATCAAGCTCAATAATTTTTGTACATATATTTTTAATAAATGATATATCATGTGATACAAATACAATACTTCCATTAAATTTTTTTAAAAAGTTTTCTAACCATATAATTGTACTAATATCTAAATGATTAGTTGGTTCATCAAGTATTAATATATCAGGTTTTTTAACTAAAACTGATCCTAAAGCAATTTTTCTTAAAATTCCACCTGATACTTCTGAAAGCAAGCTATTTTTATTCAATTCTAATAATTCGATAATTTTTTTTATTTTTATAATTTCATTGGTATTTGTTTTTTTAAACTTCTGTTTAATAAATTCAAAAATAGAAATATTTAAATTCTTTAAATTTTCTTGTTTTAAATATGAAATTTTAATATTTTTTTTATAAATTACTAAACCTTGGTCTAAATCTTGTTGTTTATTAATTATTTTTAATAAAGTGGATTTACCTGCTCCATTTTTACCAGTTAAACAAATGCGTTCATTGTTATTTATATCAAAAGAAGCGTTTTTTAATATTTCTAAATTACTAAATGATAAATAAGCGTTTTTTACACTAATTAAATTCATAATTTTCTCATTTAAAATTTTTACATATGTTTTATTAACCAAGAATAATATTTTTTATTTATAAAATCTTTTGATTTTACTGAATTAGTAATATTTTTAACATATAATTTCATCTTATTAATTTTATCAAAATTAAGTTTGAAATTATTTGTCGAACTTGAAAATATAATATAACCATTTTTTCGTAAATTTTTTTTTAAACTATTTATTAAACTAAGATAGTCTTTTTTTATTTCAAAAACTTTTTTCATTCTTTTAGAATTTGAAAAAGTAGGTGGATTAAGATATATTAAATCAAACATTTGATCATTTAAAGCAATCCAATCTAAACAGTTTGATTGAATAAAAGAATGCTGTTTTCCTATTAAATTATTAATTGACATATTTTTTATTGACCATTTTATATATGTATTTGACATGTCTATGGTAGTTGTACTATTAGCACCTCCTAGTCCAGCATAAACACTAGCACTACCAGTATATGCAAATAGATTTAAAAAATCTTTACCTTCAGACATTGTATAAATTAATTTTCTTACACCTCGGTGCTCTAAAAATAATCCAGTATCTAAATAATCAATCAAGTTTATTAATAACTTGGCATTATATTCTTTAATGATAAAAAATTTATTACTATTATAAAATTTGTAATATTGTAATTTATTTTTTTGTTTTTTTCTTATTTTTAATACTATATTATTAATTGGAATAGATAATATTTCTTTAGTAGTGTAAATTGCATAACATAATCTTTTATGGGAGATATGTGTATTTATTTTTTTTGATGTTTGATATTCTTGAATTACTAGCCATTTTTTATAAATATCTATAACAATATTATAATTAGGTATGTCCTTATCATATATACGAAAACAATCTATTTTTTCAAAGTCGTCCCATTTTTTTAATTTCTGAATATTTTTTTTTAATCTATTTTCATATTCTTCATTTTTTTGATTTATTTTTTCTGAAAATATTACATAATTTTTCAATAAGCAATCTATTGCTCCATTTTTAAAAAAAAAATCTTCATATGATTGCATTTGTAAAAAATTTAATAAAAATTTTGATGAAGAAAATATTGATAATTTCCAATTTTTAAAATATTTTTTAAATATAAATCCCATTTGAACATATAAAGCTACTAGTCTATTTTCAGTATTGTATCTTTCTCCATATGGTGGGTTACTTAATAACACACCAGTTTCTTTATTTTTATATGGATTATTAAGTTTATTTAAATCACAAGTTAAAAATTTAATAATATCTAATACATTTGCATTTCGTGCATTTTCTTTAGCTTGTTCTATAATTTTATTGTCGCAATCGTAACCTATAAATAAGTTTTTTATAGATTTTTTTAATCCAATTTCAAATTTTTTATTTGCTTCTTTAATAGCTATATCCCATAAAAATTTATTATATCCTTTCCAAGATTGGAAGCCCCATTTTTTTCTCTTCAATCCTGGAGCTCTATCTAAATAAATCATTGCAGCTTCAATCAGTAATGTACCTGATCCACACATTGGATCTATTAAAGGAAAATTTTTTTTCCATGTCGAAGTTAATACAATTGCAGCGCTTAAGTTTTCTTTAATAGGTGTAACATTACAAAATTTACGATATCCTCTTTGATTTAAAGAATTACCGCTTAAATCTAACATAATTTCTATCGTATTACGAACTAATATGGCTTGAATTCGAATATCAGGATTAGTAAGATTAATATTAGGACGCATAAAATTTTTTTTATAAAATTGATCAACAATAGCATCTTTTATAACTAATGCTCCAAATAAACTATTTCTAATAATATTATTTTTTCCACTGAATTTTACTAAGAAAGTTTTATTTAAAAATAAAATTTTATTCCAATCAATTTGGTAAATATTATGATATAAGTCATTACTATTTTTAATAACAAATTTTTTTATACACATAAAAATTCTTGAAGCGATTCTACTCCATATTAAACTTTTATATATTAACAACTCTTCAGCTTCATAATAAACACCTCCTTTAATGACATTTAAATTTTTTGCTCCTAAATAAATTAGTTCACGTTCTAATAATTTTTCACATCCTAAGTTTGTACTAGCATATAAATAGTTCATTTTTAATTTATCTTTAATATTTTGTAAATTATTTTCTAAAAAATATAATGTTAATTTTTTAGGTTAAAATTTTTGAAAATATAATATTTTATAAATTTTTAATTATATTTCTAATGAATTTTGGTCCATGATATATTAACCCAGAGTATATTTGTATTAAATTTGCTCCTGATTCAATTTTTTCTTGAGCTGAATTTAAAGAATTAATTCCTCCTACACCAATTATAGGAATTTGATTATTAAGTTGTTTATATAATATTGAAATTACATTAGTACTTTTTTTTTGTAAAGGTAATCCACTTAAGCCGCCCTCAATTTTATTTTCTTTTAATATTACAGAATGATCTAAAGTAGTATTAGTTGCAATAACTCCATCTATTTTAAATTTAATTAATTGATTAGAAATATAAATTATTTCATTTTTTGATAGATCTGGTGAAATTTTAATTGCTATTGGTACATATTTTAAATATTTACGATACATTTCTTTTTGTTTTTTTTTTATGTTTTTTAATAAGTTTTTAAATAATATTCCATTTTGTAAATTTCTTAAATTTTTTGTATTAGGAGAAGAAATATTAATAGCAATATAATTAGCGTAACAATATACTTTTTCTATACATATTAAATAATCATTTATTGCATTTTCAATAGAAGTATTTTTATTTTTTCCTATATTAACTCCAATTATACCGTTAAAATTTGATTTTTTAATATTATTAATAAGATTTTCTATTCCAAGATTATTAAATCCCATATTATTAATAATCGCTTCTATCGGAGGTATTCGAAACATTCTTGGTTTTGTATTTCCTAGTTGAGGTAATGGAGTAGCTGTACCTAATTCAATAAAACCAAATCCTAATTTATCAAAAAAATTTATATATTCTCCGTTTTTATCCATTCCAGCAGCTAAACCAACTTTATTTGGAAATTCTAATCCCATGCATTTAGTTGGTATTGATGAAATAGGTTTTAAAAATAAATCCATTAATGTTTGAATATGTTTGGAATTAAGATATTTTAGTGTCAATGTATGTGATTTTTCGGGATCTATTAAAAATAAAAGTTTACGAATTAAATAGTAAAACATTATAATTCCTTTTTATTACTGAAGAAAATATATATTTTTTAAATTATTTTTTTGTAATATATTAAAAATAGTAATTGTTTTGTTATAATTTTTATAAAAATTAAAAAAAATAATATTGTGATTAAGTTATAATAAACAAATATTTTGAAAAATTGATAACTTTTTTATTTATGTTATATTTTTATATAAATTTTATATATGAAATTATGTAATAATCGTCATAATATATAAGACAGTAGCATAAAAATAGATATACTATGAAAAAATATAATTATCCGATAATAAAAACATTATTAGATACTGATGCGTATAAACTGCACATGCAGCAAGCTGTATTTTTTTGCTATAAAAATGTAAATGTTGTTGCAGAATTTATCTGTAGAGGTCCTAATATTTTAGGAACATATGTACATATTTTATTAGATCAGATTAATATGATGGAATCTTTATCTCTTAGTAATGAAGAATATTTATATATGAATTCTTTTCCATTTTTTAAAAAAGAATACTTGCATTGGTTAAAAAATTTTCGTTATAACATTACGCAAGTACAAGTAAATAACTGCTATGGTGAATTAAATATTAGAATTACAGGACTATGGAAAGAAGTCATTTTATGGGAAGTACCCATTTTATCCTTAATTAGTGAAATTTTTCATAAAAGTAATTATCCCAATATTACTCCAAACATTGCAGTAGATTATTTAAATTTAAAGTTAAAAAGGTTTTTTAAGGATACTAAACATCTCGATCTTTCTCGTTTAAAAATTGTTGATTTTGGAACAAGACGTAGATTCTCATATGATGTACAATATTCTATTATTAAAAGATTAAAAGAAAAGTTTCCCTTTTTAGTTGGATCAAGTAATTATCATATTTCTCGTATTTTAAAACTATCTCCAGTAGGAACTCAAGCACATGAATGGTTTCAAGCACATCAACAAATTAGTTCTAATATAAAATATAGTCAATCTTTAGCATTAAAAATATGGTTATGTCAATATAAAAAACATTTAAGTATTGCTTTGACAGATTGTATTACTATGGATTCATTTTTACGTGATTTTGATCTATCTTTATCTAAATCATACCAAGGTATTAGGCACGATTCAGGTGATCCAATACAATGGGGTGAAAAAGCTTTAAAACATTATATAAATTTAGGTATTGATCCTTCTACTAAAACATTGTTATTTTCAGATAATTTAAACTTTTCAAAAATTATAACTTTATATGAAAAATTTAATAATAGAATTAATGTTATATTTGGTATTGGAACAAAATTAACTTGTGATATTCCGAATGTAAAACCGTTAAATATCGTGATTAAATTAGTTAAATGTAATGGAAAACCAGTAGCAAAAATCTCTGATAGTCCTGGAAAAATGTTTTGTATAGATCCAAAATTTATGTACTCTTTATTTCAAGCATTTAATTTACCTTTTAAAAATATGGAATAATATTTAAAATTTTAATTAAAATTATTTCTATAAATATTGTTAAAGAAATAAGATATAAGAGAAAAAATTATGCATGTAGTATCAATATCAAAAATATATCAAAACGATGTTATGTTAAATACTACTATTACTGTATATGGATGGATCAGAAGTCGTAGAAGTTCAAAATCTGGATTTTCTTTTATTACAGTATATGATGGTTCATGTTTTGATTCTATACAAATTATTGCCAATAATACTTTATGTAACTATGATAAAGAAATACTTCATTTAACTATTGGTTGCTCTGTATCAATTAGTGGTAATCTTGTTTTGTCTTTAGGTGAAAAACAAAAATATGAGATAAAAGCAACACAAGTTCGAGTATTAGGATGGGTAGAAAATCCGAATACTTATCCTATTTCTGCAAAAAAACATAGTCTAGAATATTTACGAGAAGTAGCACATTTACGTAGTAGAACAAATTTAATTGGAGTTATATCAAGAATACGAAATTATACATTTCAATTATTGCATAAATTTTTATATAAAAAAGGTTACTGTTGGATTCCTACACCCATTATTACTAGTCTTAATACTGAAGGTGCTGGTGCTATGTTTAATGTTTCGACATTAGATATGAAAAATATTCCAAAGAAAAAGAATGGTTCCGTTAATTTTAAAAAGGATTTTTTTGGAAAAGAATCTTTTTTAACTGTTTCGGGACAGCTTAATTTAGAAACATATGCTTGTTCTTTATCAAAAGTATATACTTTTGGACCAACCTTTCGGGCTGAAAATTCTAATACTGTTCGTCATTTAGCAGAATTTTGGATGTTAGAAGTTGAGTCTTCTTTTACAAATTTAGATCAGATATCTAAATTTTCAGAAAAAATGTTAAAATATATTTGTAAATATGTTTTAAAAGATTGCACAACAGATATCAACTTTCTTAAAAATTATATTGATAGTGATATAATAAATCGGCTCAAAAATATTTTATTATTCGATTTTATACGTATAAAATATGTTGATGCTATAAATATTTTAATAAATTCTGAAAATAAATTCGAAAAAACTGTTTTTTTAGGAATTGATTTAAATACTGAACATGAACGTTTTCTTGTTGAAAAATATTTTAAAAAACCTGTAATAATAACTGATTATCCTAAAGAATTAAAGCCATTTTATATGCGATTAAATAATGATAAAAAAACTGTTGCAGCAATAGATCTTTTAGTTCCAGGAATAGGCGAACTAATAGGCGGTTCTCAACGGGAAGAACGTATTTCAATATTAGATTCACGTTTGTCTGAATTTGGTTTAAAAAAAGAAGATTATTGGTGGTATCGTGATCTTCGACGTTATGGAACTGTTGAGCATTCAGGATTTGGAATGGGTTTCGAAAGGTTAATTTCTTATATTACAGGAGTTTCTAATGTAAGAGATATTATTCCATTTCCTCGTACTGTTAAAAGTTCTCATTTCTAAATAAACTTTTACATCAAATTATTTATAATTATTTAATTTATATTAAATTTACTAATAAGGTAATTTAAAAAATTATGAACAAAAAAAAATCTTTATCAATTTTAATACCAATATTGTTTGCAACTACAAGTACAGTTACAGCTGCAGAAATTTTCAACAAAAATGGGAATAAATTAGAATTATATGGAAGTATTAATCCTAATCATGAATTTTCTAATGGATTTTTATCTACAAAAATAACTTCGAAAGATGATAATACAAATGCTATTTTAGGATTATCAGGAAAAATTAATATTACTAATAAACTTTCTAGTTATGCAAAAATTGAATATAAAACTGATTTTTTTATGCCTGAGGAATTAAGAAACCAACAGCAACCTAGTACTATACGTTTAGGATATGCTGGTTTAAAATATGGTAATTTAGGATCTCTAGATTATGGTAGAAATTATGGTGTTATCCATGATGTGGAATCTTTAACTAATCATACTCCATATATTACGAATAATAGCGTGTTTGCATATAATGATAACTATATGGTAAGTAGAAACAATAGTCTATTAACTTATAGGAATGATAATATTTTTGGTTTAGTTAATGGAATGAGTTTTGCATTGCAATATCAAAATGAAACTAAAAATAGAAGCCTAAATCAAAAAAACAATGTAGGTTGGGGTGCATCGTTAAAATATGAGAGCAAATCAGGATTAACTGCGATTGGTTCTTGTTTTACATCTGA
This sequence comes from Buchnera aphidicola (Aphis nerii), assembly GCF_005083105.1. Taxonomy (NCBI): domain Bacteria; kingdom Pseudomonadati; phylum Pseudomonadota; class Gammaproteobacteria; order Enterobacterales; family Erwiniaceae; genus Buchnera; species Buchnera aphidicola. The sequence continues at coordinate 386,245 of NZ_CP034885.1, read as the reverse complement.
AAGACCTATCCAATCAACATCAGATAAAATGTTAAAAAATGAATCTGTAAGTTCGTACGGATTAGGTTTTAAATATGATGCTAATAATGTATATATTGCTGCTTTTTATGGTGCGGCAAGAAATTTAACACCGCATGATATTCATAGTAATAGTTATATAAATGAAACACAAAACATTGAAGCAATAGCAGAATATAGTTTTAAATCTGGATTTTGCCCTTCTTTGAGCTATTTAGATTCTAAAGGTTATAATATTAGAGGTGCTGATAAAAGTGAATTAGGCTTGGCAAAGCAAATTAATATTTCTACTCGTTATGAATTTAATAAAAATATTTCAACATATATGAATTATAAAATCAACTTATTAAAAGAAAATGATTTTATTAAAACTAATAAAATTTCTACAGACAATATTATCGGTGCTGGTTTAGTTTATAAATTTTAACTTTTATACTAAATTATTTTTTAAAAATCTTAATAATAAAAATTAAGAACTAGAACTTTCTACTGATTTATAATTAATAAAATATACTTTTTATTGAAACATTAAAAATATATATTTTATAATATAAATTTTAGTAGAAAGATCTACTATATTAAATATATTTAACATTTATTTTATAAAATAAAAAATTTTTTTATTTTATGAAATATAATTTCTCCTGTTTTTACAAATATTAATTTAACTTCTAATATTAGTAATTTATTATTTTTAATAATTTTGCTATCAAGATAGTATGTTGCATTATTTTTACGAGCTATTAAAATAGCAGTACTTGTATTCAAAAATTTATTATTTTCAGATAATCCTAGTTCTTTTTTTGTTTTTTTAATTTGATTACTATTAATAATAGTAATTTTATTTATTTTTTTAATTTTTTCTCTTATAGAATTGGTTAATTTTTTGTTTTCTAAAAAAATATTACTTTCATTTTTTAATATATTAATATATAGCAATATTTTTTTAGAAAAAAATATATTCTGATCATGAGACATTTCTAAAATAATATTTTCTATCGCATTATCAAAATTTAAAAAAATAAGATTTTTGTTTTTTTCAGAATTATTATTTTTTTTTAAATAACTTTTGTTTTGTTTTAAAAATGAACAACTATTAATATATAACAAAATAATCAAGAAAAATATTATATTTTTATTCAAATTATTACCTTTTAAAAAAATATATTTATTAATATAATGCTTTTAATTTAGCACCACCTAATAGGTGCATATGTAAATGATCTATTTTTTGTCCTCCATGTTTATTACAATTAACAATTATTTTATACCCATCCTGACTAATTTTTTTTTCTTTAGCAATTTGTACAGCAATAAAAAACATATGGGCGATAATACTTTTATTTTTTATATTGATATCATTTGCAGTTTTAATTATATTGTTTGGTATAATTAATATGTGTACTGGTGCTTTTGGATATATATCATCAAAAGCAGTTACTATTTTATCCTGATATAAAATATTTGCTTGAATTTCTTTCTTTATAATTTTTTGAAATATTGAATGTTTATTCATAATAAAGTTCTTGTATTTATATTTTTATATATAATGTGAATTATTGGGCGAGTTAATTTTTACTCACCCCCTTTTAATTTATGTTTTATTTATACATTCATCCATTGCTGTTTTTATGTTTTCAGACCTAGTACCAAATACAGCTTGTATTCCTGATCCCGATATTACTACTCCTGCTGCTCCAAGATTTTTTAAATCAATTTTATTTACTTTTGATACTTCTAATACTGTAATACGTAATCTAGTAATACAAGCATCTAAATTTTTGATATTTTCTTTTCCACCTAAAGCTTCAATTATATAAGGTGCTATTTCAATATTGTTTTTTATTATAGCTTTATTTTTATTATTTTCTCTACCTGGAGTTTTTAAATCAAATGTAATTATTAAAAAATAAAATATAATATAGTATAATAAACCGTATAAAATACCTACAATAGGAAAAAGAAATAATTGATTACTATGACCGCTTAATACTATAAAATCGATAAATCCATGTGAAAAACTTGTCCCAGCGCGCATATTTAAAAAAATACATAATGGAAAAGATAAACCTGCTAATAAAGCATGTACGACATATAGTATCGGAGCAACCAATATAAATGAAAATTCAATTGGTTCGGTGATGCCAGTTAAAAACGCTGTCAAAGCCGCAGAAACCATAATACTACCTATTTTATTTCTGTTTTCTTTTTTTGCTGTATGCCAAATTGCTAAAGCAGCTCCTGGAAGTCCATACATTTTAAAAATAAATCCACCTGATAAATTTCCAGCAGTAACATCTCCTGCCATATATCTTGCGATATCCCCATGAAATACTTGTCCAATAGAATTAGTATATTCTCCTATTTGCATTTGAAATGGAACATTCCATATATGATGTAAACCAAATGGTACTAATGCTCTTTCTACTAAACCATATAAAGAAAAAGCAAAAATGGGATTTTGATAAGCAGCCCATTGTGAAAATATTTGAATTTTTTTTGCAATCGATGGCCAAATAAAAGCTAATGTTAATCCTATAAATATTGCTGATAAACCTGAAATGATAGGAACAAATCTTTTGCCTGCAAAAAATCCTAAATATTCAGGTAATTGTATTTTATAAAATTTATTAAACATATAAGCAGATACCGCACCTGCTATAATACCTCCTAATATTCCTATATCATATAAACTTTTATTTTTTATTGTGTTTATATTTATATGCAATATGTTTGGTTCAATTACAGATAGTGTTTTAATTAAAATACTATATGCTACAACAGCAGCTAATGCTGCTACACCGTCATTATTAGTAAAACCTAAAGCAACCCCAATCGCAAAAATTAATGGCATATTTGAAAAAACAGACCCTCCAGTTTGAGCCATAATTTCGGACATAGTATCTGGTATTAAACTAAAATGAGCGGATCCTACACCAAGTAATATTCCTGCAATCGGTAATACAGATACAGGTAACATAAGTGATTTTCCAATTTTTTGAAGGCTTGCAAATACATTTTTAAACATATTGAAAAACTCCTAGGTATATATAAAATATAAAATTAATTTAAATAATATATTTTATTTTTAAAATTTAAATAATGTATAAAAATTATTTTTTATAATTTCAGCAAATTCTTCTAAATATATTTTCTTGATCAAACAAATATACTTTGCAATATCAAGTAAATATGCTGGTTGGTTTTCTTTTCCTCTATGCGGAATTGGTGCTAAATATGGAGAATCTGTTTCTATTAGTAAATTTTCTAATGGTATTTTTTTTAATGTATTTCTTAATTCAATTGAATTTTTAAAAGTTATTATTCCAGAAAAAGAAATATAAAAACCAAGATCTAATAATTTAAATGCTGATTTATCATTTTCAGTAAATGAATGTAAAATACCTCCACATTTTTCTGCATGTTCTTCTTTTAATATTTTTATTGTATCGTTTATAGCGTTTCTTGTATGTACTATAATAGGTTTATTTAATTGTATTGCGATGCGTATGTGTTCTCGAAAAAAATATTGTTGTATCTTCTTATTTTCAGGTGAATAATAATAATCTAATCCTGTTTCTCCTAGTGCAATGACACGTTGATTCATTGATAATAATTTAAGTTGATTTAAATTTTTTTCTTTTTGACAATGTAAGGGATGAACACCACAGGAATAAAAAATAAAATTATATTTATCAAATATTTTTTGTATATTATAAAAGTTATTAATAGAAGTGGATACTGTTAAAAATTTTTTCACATAATTTTCATGTGATTTTTTAATCATATCTTCTATATTTTTATGTAATGAATTGTAATTTAATTGGTCAAGATGACAGTGAGAATCAATTAAAAACATAACTTTATCTCTATTAGTATAAAATTAAGATTAAAAAATAAAACCTAAAGTTTTTTCCCATTTAAGCAATTGTTCTAATAATAATAATTCGTTGTTAACACTCGGTGTGTTAAATAATCTATATCGACATTTATTCCAAATTTTAATACTTTTATTTAAAGTAAAATAATTATAATTATTAGAAAAAAATTTAATTAATTCTAATTGATCAAAATTAGTTAATTGTTTTGTTTGATTAAAATAGGTTTTTATAGAATCAAATAATAATAGACAAATCCAATCTATTTTTACTAAAGTATTATTAATAGATAAGATTGGTAATATTTTTAGTAGGTTTTTACTTTTTATGGATTTTAAAAAATATATAAATAAATTTTTTCTTTCTTCCCAAAGCCCATTAGTAATAAATTTTTTAGCAGATATTGGTGACCCCTGGTTAGTACGTAATGATATTAAATTAGATATTTTATTTGACAATTTTTGATCATGTAACCAATTTAAACCATGTTTTTCTTGTGGAGGAAATAATTTATATATTAAACAACGACTATATATTGTATAATTTATTGTTACGTTATTATTATAATCTATTAAAAAAAACCAAGTATTTCCTGGTGGTTCTTCTAATGTTTTTAAAAATGCATTTATTGCAGATTCTGTTAATTTATGAATATTTGGTAAAAATATTATTTTGTTTTTTCCTTGTTGTGGATATTTAAATATTTTTTCATTAATTTCTCTAATGTGATCGACAGTGATTATTTCATTTTTATTTTTTGTATATTGGTGCCAATCTGGATGATTTCCTGATGACATTAATTTACAACTATGACATTTATTACAAAATTTCATTCCATCTGTTTCATTACATAGTAACCATTTACTTATATACCAAATTAATTTAAATACTTTTAATCCTCTTGTAGTTTTAATTAGTAATGCATGATGTGGTTTTTTTATTTGATGTTGCTTAATAATTATTTTGTATGGATTTACTAACCAAGGATAATATTTCATATGAATTGTTTTTGAAGCCATTTTGAGAATTGTTTTTTAATATTTTTACTAACTTTTTCAATGTTTAAATTGGCATCTATTTTAATGGTCTTCGTGTCTGATTTTATATTATTTAAATAACCTTTCCGGGTTTTTTGAAAAAATGTTAAAGATCTTTTTTCGATTCTATCTAACGACGAACTACGTTTTAATGCTCGTTGTAAACCAATTTCAGGTATAACATCTAAATATAAAGTTAAATCTGGAATAAAATTTTCTAAAAATAAATATTTTAATTGATTAATAATATTTTTGTTAATACCTAAACCCTCACCTTGATAAGCTAAAGAAGATAAATCGTGACGATCTGAAATTACCCAATATCCTTTTTTCAATGCTGGTTTGATAATTGTTTTAACAAGTTGTATTCTTGCAGCATACATCAAAAGTAGTTCTGTTTCTTTTATAATTTTTTCGGTATGGTACATTTTAATTAATTTTCTTATTTTTTCTGCAACAGGTGTACTTCCTGGTTGTCGAACTAATATAACATTTTTAATGTTATTTTTTTTTAAAATTTCTTTTATATAAGTACACGCATGCGTTTTCCCTGCTCCTTCTAATCCTTCAACTACAATAAATTTATTTTTTATCATTATTTTTAAATTTCTAATTTAAACTAATTTTAATCTTTTAGTTTAGTACTAATAAAATCAATGGCATTTTTTACTGTTTTTATTTTTTCTGCCTCTTCGTCAGATATTTCTATATTAAAATCTTCTTCTAGAGTCATAATTAATTCGACAATATCTAAAGAATCAGCTCCAAGATCTTCTAAAAATGAAGATTGAATATCAATATTTTCTATTTTTATATCTAATTTTTTTGAAATAATTTGTTTTACTTTTTTTTCGATGTTGTTCATATTATATTACTCACTTTAAAGTGTTTATTATAAATTAATATATTTTTTTACATATACATGCCACCATTGACATGTAGTGTTTGTCCGGTAATATAGGATGCATTCGTAGAAGATAAAAATATTACTGCATTTGCAATTTCTTCTACTGTTCCTAATCTTTTCATTGGAATATAAGATAAATATTTTTTGTACTGTATTTTATTTAAATCTTTAATAAAGTCTGTTTTAATAAGTCCTGGTGCAATTATATTAACAGTTATTCCTTTAGAAGCAACTTCTAATGCTAATGACTTATGAAATCCAATAAGACCTGATTTTGAAGCACTATAATTAGCTTGACCTTTATTTCCTATATAAGCGATTATAGAACCAATTGTTATAATACGTCCTGTTTTCTTTTTAATCATAGAAGGAATAACAGCTTTGGAAATATAAAATATAGATATTAAATTAATTTTTATTATATCTTCCCATTCTTTATTATTCATCTGAACTAATAATTTATCTGCTTTAACTGCAGCATTATTAATTAATATATCGATAGAACATTTATTTTTGTAAATTTCTTTTATTTTTTCTGTAATAGATTCAGTATCTTTTAAATCTAAAATAAAACCGAATCCATTATTTTTTAAATATTCATTTATTGTTTTTACTCCATTCTTACTAGTAGATGTTCCTATGACTTTAATTCCTTTTTTTAATAACTTTATGGCTATTGCTTTGCCAATTCCTTTATTTGCACCGGTTACTAAAGCTGTTCGTTGTTTAATTTTCATGATTTTAAATTAATTTTTTTAAAAGCTTCTAAAAAATATTTTTTATTACTTGTATTTAAAGAAACTAGATTAATATTTTTTTTATTTAAATTTGTTAAAATTTTATTTGGTCCTATTTCTAGCATAATAAAAATATTTTTTTCTTGTATAAAATCTATTATTTCTTTCCATCTTACCGTTTTATATATTTGTTTTATTAAAGCATTTTTAATTTTATTACTATTTTTTTCACATTTTACATCTACATTATTTATAACTGGTATTTTAGGTTGTTTAATTTTAATATTTTTTAATATAGATTCAATTTTTTTAGCAACTGGTTGCATCAAATAACTATGTATTGGTATATTAAGATTGATATCAAATATAAACTTAGCTCCATTTTTTTTACAATCTAAACTAGCTTGATAGACATCTAATTGAGAGCCTGAAATAATTATTTGATTATCAGAATTAATGCTTGCAACAGAAACTGTTTTTGATGTATATTTTTGACAAATTTTTCTTACAATATTTTGATCTAAACCAATTATTGCTTTTACTAAACATGATTGATTTAAAGCAATTTTTTGCATATGTTTACCACGCATATGCACTATTTTTAATGCATCACTAAATTCTAATGAATTAGAACAAACTAACGCAGAATATTCTCCTAGGCTGTGTCCAGACATTAAAGATGGATTTTTTCCATTGCATTGTTTCCAAAATCTATAAATTGCAATTGATGAAGTTAATATTATTGGTTGTGTATATTGACTATTATTAAGTATTTTTAAAGGGCCTTCTTTTATTAATTTTAATAAATTATATCCTATATATTCTGAAGCTTCCTTAAAAGTATTTTGAAAAAGTTTTTCTTTTTTTAAGTAAGAAGACAACATATTTATATATTGAACACCCTGACCTGGAAATAACATAGCAAATAAACACATTAAAACAACCTTTTTATTAAACAAAAAATTTATTGAAATAAATAATATTGTATTTCGAAAATAATTTTTTATAAAACGGTACTTTTAAAAAATACCGCTTCTATTTGTTTTAAAGAACTTTTTTACCTTTATAAAATCCCTTTTGAGTCATATGATGTCTAATATGTGTTTCTCCAGAAACTTTATCTATGGATAATGTTATATTTTTTAGCGAATCATGTGAACGTCTCATACCTCTTTTAGAGCGAGTTGGTTTATTTTTTTGTACAGCCATTTAATTTCCCTCTCTATATAATATTTATATAAAAATAAATCATTTTATTTTAATGTTTTTAAAACATATCATACAAGAGTTTGTAAAAAATTTCTAATATTCATATCTAGTGGTGCTTTTATATTTAATATATTACCATTACTAGGATGTATAAAATTAATAGAAATAGCATGTAATAAGAGTCTATTACAACTTTCTTTGTTTTTTATTAGTTTATCTAAATCTAAATTTCCATAACGTTTATCAAATAATATTGGACAACCAACATGTGATGTATGTGCTCGTATTTGATGCGTTCTACCTGTTTTTGGGAAAACAGAAATTAATGTTGTAAAAGAATATTGTTTTTTTATCTGAAAATAAGTTTCTGAAATTTTTCCATTATCGTTAATGATAACTTTTTTTTGTTTGTTATTTGAAGTAATTTTTAATAAAGGTTGTGATATTTTTTTTAAATTATGTGGCCATAAACCATGTACTAATGCTATGTATTCTTTTTTTATTTTATTTTCTCTGATTTGTTGATGCATTTTTACAAGCGATGTTCTTTTTTTTGCTAAAATTAATATACCTGATGTATCTCGATCAATACGATGTACAAGTTCAAGAAATTTTTCTAACGGCCGAACGTTTCGAAAATATTCTATAACTCCAAAATTAAGACCACTTCCGCCATGTACTGCAATACCAGAGGGTTTGTTTATTATTAGCAAATGATCATCTTCATAAAGAATGTTATTTAATAAATTTTTTTCATAATTTTTAACATTGAAATATTTTTTTTCTTGAATTAATACTTTAATTGATGGAACTTTTAGATAATCTCCAATTTTTAATTTATAGTTTGGTTTAATTCTTTTTTTATTAATTCGAACTTTTCCTGTTCTAATAATACGATAAATCATACTTTTAGGTGTATTTTTAAATTTTTTTTTCAAAAAATTATCAATTCGTTGATTTATCATATCTTCATTAATATATATAATAGATGCAGACAATGTTTTATATGTCATTAAAAAAATCTCTATAATTAAGTAATTTTTTTAATTTTTATTAATTATAATATAATTAAATATATAAATATATTAGTATCAATAATTAAATTATTTAAAATTTTAAATTATTAGTATAAATAATATTTTGTAATTATTTAAAAAATTTTATTTATTAATTTTTAAGTTATTTTTATGCTATTTTAAAACAACTTATTTTTATATATATTTTAAATAAAAATCATAGTTAGATAATAAAATATTATTTTTTTAAAAGTACATATTTCCTGTTGATGTATTTACTTATTTATAAAAATAAGAGAGAAAATGTTATAATGAAAAGAATGTTAATCAACGCAACTCAGCAGGAAGAGTTGCGTGTAGCTCTTGTTGATGGTCAGCGTTTATATGATCTTGATATAGAAAATTCTGGATCAGAGCAAAAAAAATCGAATATATATAAAGGGAAAATAACTCGAATAGAACCTAGTTTGGAAGCTGCTTTCGTAAATTATGGAATAGAAAAACATGGTTTTTTACCTTTAAAAGAAATTGCAAAAAAATATTTTCCAAAAAAATACAATGTTAATATACCTTTAAATATTAAAAATATTTTGCAAGAAGGACAGGAACTTATAGTTCAAATTAATAAAGAAGAGCGAGGAAATAAAGGAGCAGCTTTAACAACTTTTATTACATTAGCAGGGAGTTATTTAGTTTTAATGCCTAACAATCCTAATATTACTGGTATATCAAGAAGAGTTGAAGGAAATGATCGGACTGAACTAAAAGATTTATTAGTATCTTTAAAATTGCCTAAAGACATGGGTATAATTATTCGAACAGCTGGAGTTGGAAAATCTATAAAATCATTGCAATGGGATTTATCTCTTAGATTAAAACATTGGGATGCTATTAAAAAAGCCTCAGAAAGTAAATCTGCACCTTTCTTAATTCATCAAGAGACCAATGTCATTTTTCGTGCATTTAGAGATTATTTACGTCAAGATATTGGTGAAATTTTAATTGATAATCCTAAAATACTAAACACAGCTCGAGAACATATTTCTGCTTTAGGTCGTCCAGATTTTATTAATAAAATCAAACTCTATACTGGAGAAACTCCTTTATTTAGTTATTATCAAATTGAATCTCAAATAAATTCTGCTTTTCAAAGAAAAGTGCGACTTCCCTCTGGTGGGTCGATTATAGTTGATACTACAGAAGCTTTAACCGCCATTGATATTAATTCAGCCCGTTCAACACGCGGTGTTGATATTGAAGAAACTGCATTTAATACTAATTTAGAAGCAGTTGAAGAAATTTCTAGACAGTTGAGATTAAGAGATTTAGGTGGATTAATAGTCATTGATTTCATAGACATGACATCTATAATCAATCAAAAAACTGTGGAAAACAAGCTTCGAGAAATTGTACGTGAAGATAGAGCTCGTATTCAAATTGGAAATATTTCTAGATTCGGTTTATTAGAAATGTCAAGACAAAGATTAAGTTCATCTTTAGGTGAATCTAGTCATCATATATGTCCTAGATGTACAGGAACAGGTACTATTAGAGATAACGAGTCATTATCCCTATCAATATTGCGTTTAATTGAAGAGGAGGCATTAAAAGAAAATACATATGAAGTACATGCTATTGTTCCTATAGAAATTGCTTGTTATTTATTAAACGAAAAAAGAAATGCAGTACACGCAATTGAAAAAAGACAAGCAGGTGGAAAGACAATTATTGTACCTAATAAAAATATGAAAACTCCTCATTATCTCGTTTCTAGAATTAGAAAAGGAGAGCAGATACCATCGATGAGTTATTATCTTTCTAATATTAAAAATAATAAAAATTTAAAAAATATTAAACAGGAAGTGATAGAACAAAAAATAAAATCTAAACCATTTTTAAAAAAAAGCACATTATTTGATTATTCTATTAATCCAGACAATGTTGTTTCAAAAACAGTTTGTAAAAAAAATTTTCCAAATAACTTTTTTATTAACTTTATCTCTTGGATAAAAAAATCTTTATTTATAAAAAATATTTTCATTAAAAGCGGAATACTAAAAAAAAATATTTTTCAGTATAAAAATAATATTTTTTTTAAAAAAGAAAATAATTTTTCAATTCGAAATACTAATAATGTTAAAATTATATCTAAAAATAACATAATTAAAAATCAAAATTGTTTTAATAATAAATCTAAATTATTTGTTAAAAAAAAATATAATTTATTTTATTATAATAAATACTTTAAAAAAATTAATATTATTAATTATATCGAACAATTTGATTTTTTTAAAAAAAACACAAACTATATTAAAAATAATAACTTTTTTAAAAAAAAATTATTGTTTGAAGACATTGTTTCTCAAAAAAATAACAATTCTAAATATTTAAATGAATATAATTATTTAATTAAAAACAATTCTTTTATTATTTGGCAAATTTATAAAAAATCTAATTATAAAAATTTAATGCTTTTAAGAAATCAGTTATTTAATCTATATTCTACTCAGTTTTCAAAATCTATTAATATTGATGTTATTCATTCACTAGAGTTTCTATTAACAAAAATTTATACTAAAAACTCATTTAAAAAAGTAAATACCACAAATAACAATCATAGTTTAGTTATTAAAAAAAAAATAAATATTTCATCTATTTTAAAAAAAAATACGATTATTAAAAAACGTATATTATTAAAAAAAATTAACAATTTTAAAGAAAATAAAAAATATTATTTTTATAAAATTAAAAAAAATTTTAAAAAACAAAATTTAATTCAAGAAAGAAATAACTTAAATCTATCTTTTAAAAAAAACAATATATTAATATCAAATGAAAAAAAATTTTTAAATAATCAGTTTTTAAATAAAGAAAATATAAAAAATCAAGCTTTTGCACCTATTACTAAAATTATTGATGATACATTATTTAGTAAAAATAAAAAAATAATTAAATCTTCTATTTTACAAAGAAAATTAAATAAAAAAAAGAATTCCGCTGGAGCACATTCTGCAACTAATTTTTCTAATTCACCTGTTACTAAAACTGAATAAGATTGTTTTTTATCAGTTAATTTTATGTTAAATATTTTAAAATACATTAATTATTTATAAAAAATAAATATGAAAAATAAAAACTTACTTTTTAAAGTAAGTTTTTATTTTTAGAGCGTATTCAAATATTAACTATAACATTCAATAATATCGTTAAAAATGCTTTCTGCCATTTTTAATACTTTAACATTAGCAATGTAACATTTTTGTTCATAACTAAGCTTGTTATAATCTTCATTTATATCATCAGATATTGATAATTTTTTATCTTTTAATATTCTAAGCATCTGACGTTTAAAAGGAACTTTTTCTTCAAGATCATTACATTTATAAGATATAGATTTTAAAAATTTTAGATAGGATTCGCCTAAAGTTTCTTTTTTATCAACTAATTTATCTTTATTTAAATTATAGATTTTAATTGCATTATTTTTGTTTTGCTGACTAATATCATCTGTTGAAGAAAATGCAAATGAAGTGTTTTTTACAACTAATAGTTCTAGTTCATCTAATATTTTATTATATGGTTTAATCATATACATATTACCTTCGTTATTATTTCCCTCAATCTTTAATTCCATTCCATCAAAAGTAAGATATGTATTATTGCTATTTTGATATATTTCTGGCTCGAATGTTGTTTGATCATTTAACCTTTTAACTATCCACCGATTATTTTCCATAGATACTACATAATTTGTGTCTTTTGCATTTGCAGTAGACATCCATTTAATACTAGTAAAAGGATATGATTTGTTATTTGAACTAGATATGATTTCTGGTGTACTAATATTAAATACTTGTTCCCCAAGATTGCCAACTATATCATATCCCAATGTATGTTGTTCATTAATGCTATCAGCAAAATTTACAGTGAGTTGTCCAAGTTTATTTCTAGCGTTTTGTAAATCTTCTCTTCGAAATGTAAAAAGAGCGCCTAAAGATCCACTCCGAATTATATGTTCTATTTTTTTTAATTTCTTTTCGTTATCATCCCAACAACCTACACTAATATATTTATCATCAGTATTAGATGTTAATACAATTAAATTTGTTTTTTTATTATCATTAATAATACACATTCCATTATTTAAACGAACTTCAACACTATTATTATTTTTAATTACTGTGACACCAATTATATCATTTAATTCATTAACTAATTGATCTCTTTCATCAATATATTTATATATACCATTAGGTACTTGTTTTACTGGAAAATAACGAATATCGGCATTAAGATCGTAAATCTTATTAATTAAAATATTTGCTTTCTTTATTTTTTCTGATATATTACTCTTAATATCATATTCTAAAACAGTTAGTTTATTATTAAAATCTTTCAACTCAAATATAACATTTTTTAAATTTCTTTCAATTTCTTCATTGAATACATTTTGATTTTTATTAACAATATTTTCTTCTATAGAAGAGAACAATTTATTTATTAAATTATTAAAAAGATTCATTTTATTAACAAATAAACTTTCTAATTTTAAATATTGTTCAATTTTTGTTTCTTCATTTTCTATACGTTCACTGGTTTTTCGTTTTTCTTCTTCAATAAAATCATTATAATTATCGTATACTTTTTGTATTTTTACTCCTGCATTTGCATTGTCATCATTTGTATTGTTTTCTATTGCAATACGTTCTGATACATTTCTATGTTTTGGATTTAAAATTTTTTCCGATGTATTATCTATTAATATTTTTATAGCATCAAGGCTAGAAATAGTAGAAGTTAATATGGAACTCATATGGCTCCCCTTAAAAATTATTATAAATATAGTTTTTTTGTTCAATTTGTTGCAAAATAATAGTTGTTAATCCAAGACCCTTTTTAGTTAATTCTTTTGAAATTTGTTCATCATATATTTCTGTATATAAACGACTTTGATTATTATCTAATAAATTTCCTTCTGTAATAGAACATCTCATACTTTTTAATAACATATGAATAAATATACCTTCGACTTCTTTAGCTGTTTCTAATGCGTATTTTTTAGGATTGTTTTTAACCTGATATTTTAAATCATTAATAAATTTAGTATTATAATTTGTTACGTTAAATAAAGATAAATTATTTTGCATTAAATTATTTCCAATTTAGCATGAAGACAACCTGCAATTTTCATTGATTGAAGAATAGATATTAATTCATCAGGTTTTGTTCCTAAAGAGTTTAATGCTCGTATTATATGATTTAAACTTTCACTATTTAATGTTTCCATTTCAAGATAATTTTTATTATTAATATTTTTTAATAAATTTTTTTTATTATTTGATAGTGATCGTAAAAAATTTAAATGATCATTTTGATTAATTATTTTATTAATTATGACAGATAAATTTTTATGAGCAACAATACATGTTCCTAGTTTTACTTCTTTATTCATTACAATGGACCCAGTTCTAGGATTAACTATAACTTTTGCTTCTTGTTCAGGCATAGCAATATCTATATCTTGAATATTAGAAAGCATATGAACTTGTATCGTATTATTAGCATAAGTGTTCAATTGAACTGTTTTAGAATTTATTGCTGTTGCTGTATCTGGATATTTCATATTGATCATATCACTTATTTTTTGTGCAATACTAAAATCTTCTTGATTTAATTGTAAATTAATTATTTTTTTCTTTCCAAAATCAGTGTTTATTTCTTTTTCAATTGTTGCTCCATGGTTAATTCTACCTGAGTTTACTTGATTAAGTCTTATAGGATTGTTTTTTTTTTGAGAATCAATTACATCAGATACTAATATATTTCCTTGAGCAATAGCATAAATTTGATTATCTGTTCCTTTTAAAGGTGTCATTAATAATGTACCACCTTTCAGACTTTTTGCATTACCCATAGATGAAACTACTACATCTATTTTTTCCCCTGCGTGACTAAATGGAGGTAATTTTGCTGTAACTATGACAGCTGCTACATTTTTTAAATGCATATTAGTATCTGGTGGAATAGTAACACCTAATTGAGAAAGCATGTTAAACAAGGATTGATTAGTAAATGGAGCTTGTGTTGACTGGTCACCAGTTCCATCTAAACCTACTATTAATCCATAACCAATTAATTGATTATCTCTTATACCTTCAATACTAGTTAAATCACGTATTTTTTCCGCATGAGCAAAAGAATAAAAACTTATTAAAATACAAATAATAAATTTTAATAACGATATTATCTTGAACATAAAATACCTTTTGCATTTACTGTATTAATTCTATTTCTTAAATATATATTATATATACAATATATAATATATTTTTTATAAATAATTTAATAAGTTTTATATGAAGTCTTTTCTCATAAAGGATTTTTTGAAATCCTTTATGAGTTTATATAATATTGAGAATTTTATTTTTATAATTTTAAATATTAAACAGGAGAAATTTTTAATAATAATCGTTGCAACCAACCCATTTTTTGATTTTCATTAATATGACTATTACTTACATACTCAATACGTGTATCTGCAATTTGAGTTGAAGCAACTAAATTATTTTTAGTAATATTATGAGGATTAACTACACCTGAAAATCGAATAAATTCTATTCCTTCATTGATAGCAACTTGTTTTTCACCAACTACTTGTAAATTTCCATTTGGTAGTACTCTTTGTACTGTAACTGTGATGAGTCCAGTAAAAGTATTTTTAGCAGAATGACTTCCTTTTCCATAAAAATCATTTTTACCTATACTATCAAACCCTGTTTTACTTTCATTAATATTAAATCCTAATATAGGATTTAGTTGTCCTGGTGTAATTGTCATACCTAAATTTGTACTACCATTCCGAGTCATATTAGAAGAAGAACTGTTACTTGCACTTATATTTTCTTGTAATACAATAGTTATTGTATCTCCAATATTATGAGATCGATGATCTTCAAATAGTGGTTGATAACCATAATTAACAGGTATATTTTCTTGAAATAAAGAACCATTTATAGTTTTAGAAGAAATATTTGGAGCTACTATAGATGTAGTAATTCCACTCACTAAGGGTTGATTTTCAATAGAAGCGCAACTTTGAATAGCTAATAAAGCAAGAGTAGTTAAATAATATTTAATTTTACAACTAAATAACTTTACCACGGAAACATGATCCTTAATAAAAAAATTTTAATATATCAATTTTTAAATTTATTTTTACTACAAAGTTCAATTATTATAATTGAGATAATTTTTGCAACATTTGATCTGAAGTGTTTATAGATTTACTATTAATTTCATATGCTCGTTGTGTTTGAATCATATTAACTAATTCTTCAGCAACGTTAACGTTAGATGTTTCAACATATCCTTGATATAATAAACCTGTACCGTTTAATCCTGGTGTAGTATCTATTGGGCTTCCAGATGCTTGTGTTTCTTGGTATAAGTTTTCTCCTAAGCTTTCTAATCCAGAATCGTTAATAAAATTGACTAAGTTTAGTTGTCCAATAGAAATTGGTTGTGTTTGTCCTTGTATAGTTACACTTACAATGCCATCTCTTGCTATATTGATATTTGTTGAATTAGGTGGAATATTTATTTCAGGTATAACAGTAAATCCACTATTAGTTACTAATTGACCGTTTTGATCTAATTGAAATGATCCATCTCTTGTATAAGCTATATTCCCATCAGGTAATTGTACTTGAAAAAAACCAGCTCCATTTATTGCCACGTCTTTTGAAGATTCTGTTTTAGACAAATTTCCCTGACTATGAATTCTTTCAGTAGCTACTGGTCTTACCCCTGTACCTACTTGTAACCCGGATGGTAATGTTGTATCAATAGATGAATTTGTTCCTGCTTGTCGTATTGTTTGATACATTAAATCTTCGAAAACTGCTCTAGATCTTTTAAATCCGTTTGTACTAACATTTGCTAAATTATTAGAAATAACATTCATATTAATTTGTTGAGCATCTAGACCTGTTTTAGAAATCCATAATGAAGGAATCATATTTTTATCCTTTTAATTATTAACATTAAGTAACTGATTTGCATGTTCTATATTTTGATCATACATTGATATCATTTTCATATTCATCTCAAATTGTCGTGCATTGGATATCATATCAATCATATTTTTAGTTGGATTAACATTACTTGTTTCTAATACTTCCGATTGTACACGAACAGTATTATCATGTGGAATTGTTGAATATTGATCAACTTCTTTATTTTTTAAATAAAAAAATCCATTAGATTTTTGAATTAAATTATTTTTTGGAAAACGTACTAATTTTAATGATCCTATTTCTTTTTCAAAATTTTTATTTTGTTTTTCATCTATTGTTTTAATTACACCATTAGACAAAATTTTTACATTTATATTATTTGGTATTTTTATATCTCCTTTATTTCCAACTACTTTATGATTTTGAATAGTAAGTTGTCCTTGTGAGTTTATTTGTAAATGTCCATTTTTTGTATATGCTTCTGTTCCATTAATATCTTTTATTACGAACCACCCATCTTTTTTAACAATTAAGTCTAGTTTTCTTTGTGTATTAGTCAGTATACCTTCTGAAAAATTATAATATTTTTGTGTTTGAGTTTTGTATAAATTTTTTACGTTTTCATTTTTTATTGTTAGATTAAATGTTTCTTTAAAACCAGTAGTAGAAATATTTGCTAAATTATTTGCAATAACATTTTGATTTTCTAATATTCGAATAGCAGCTTTCATTGATTGATAAATTATATTTTCCATTAAAATCCTTAACTATTAAAATTATTTTAAATTAACTAATGTACTAATTATTTTATCTTCTGTTTTAAAAGCTTGAGCACTTGATTGATAATTACGTTGTGCTACGATCATGTTAATTAGTTCTTTATTTAAATCGACGTTAGATGATTCTAAAGTTTTTGAAATCATTACTCCAAATCCTTTGTCTCCTGCTATTCCAATATTTTCATTTCCAGCTTCTTGAGTTGCAGACCAAATATTTCCACTTTCTGGTTTTAGTTTTTCTGGATTGACAAATTTTGACAAAAATATTTGACCAATTTTTTCCGTCCTTTGGTTAGTATATTCTCCAATAATTTCACCATTGTTTAAAATTTCAAAAGATTTCAGAAAACCTTCTGGATATCCATTTTGAGAAAGTTCTATTGTATTATCACTATTTTCTGATTTTTTAAGATTACATTTAATATCTAAAGCAAGATTTTTAAAATTTTTTAATTTAATTGGTACACTTGAATCAGAAATTAATTTGCCTTCAGAATTAAACTTTAAATGAATTTTTTCATTAATTTTTTCATTATCTGCACTATTTTCATCATTTGATTCAACTTTTAAAATCCATTCATTATCACTTTTATTAATAGAAATATTTATGTTTTTATCTTTTCCATCTTGATCATAAATAGTTATATTGTTTATTTCTGTATTTGATATATCATCATCTGAACCTGTTATAGTATTAGTAGAATTGGCTTTTTCAATTAAATCTGCATTTAATTCAATTATACTTGTTGGTTTTGTTTTAAGAATTTCAGATTTTTTTAAATTAATAGGTTCTAATTTAGATATATTGTTTAAATCATTTTTTAAATCAAATCGATTTTGACCAGTTAAATACATTCCTTCCATATTAACAATATTTTTATCTTTATCTAATACAAATTGACCGTTTCTTGTATAATATATATATCCTTTAGGATTTAAGACTCTAAAAAATCCATCTTGTACAATGCCTAGATCTAAATTCCGTCCTGTTTGAATTAAGATTCCATTGCTAAAATTTTGTCTTATATTAGAAATCCCAACACCAGATCCAATTATTTTATTTGAACAAAATGAATTAGATACTATATCAAAAAAAGAAGGGGTACTAGATTTAAATCCAATTGTAGAAGCGTTAGCTATATTGTTTGATACAACATCTATATTATTACTATTAGCCATTAATCCGCTAATTGCTTCCATAGTTGACATATTATTTATTCCTTAATTATATTAATGTTTAAAATTTTTTAAGTGTATAGTATTACTTAAAAATTTTATAAATTTTTGATAATGTTGTAGTCCCCATTGCACCCAAGTCTATTATAGGATCTATAGAAGAAGTAATAATACTATTTACTAATGCTTCAGATAAAAATTGAACAGGAACATCTTTATCTTGATTTTTAGCGATTACACTAACATTGTATTTTCCAGTAGGAACAGTATTATTATCTATGTCTAAACCATCCCATATAAAACTATATACACCAGGTTGAACATTTTTTATTGTTTTTATATATATAGGATTACCTTTTTCATCTAATATTTTTATTTCAACTGATGTTGCATGACTAATTAAATCTATTCCAAATTCTGTACTAATATCTTTAGTATGTACAACTTGAGAACTAGGTATCATAATTCGATGACCAATTAATGAAGATACTTGTATATTTTGGTTTTGATTTATTTTATCAGAAAAATTACTTACAGTATTATTTAATCTTTCAATTCCTGTTGCTGTATTAATTTGAGCTAATTGTGATGTTAGTTCAGTATTTTTAATAGGATCGGTAGGATCTTGATTTTTAATTTGTGCCATTAATAAACTTAAAAAATTATTTTGTAAATTTAATGGATTATGAGTATCATTTAAATTGTTAGTGTTTTTAGGAATAATGTTATTATTTATAGAAGAATTAATATTAATATTGCTCATTTTTTCTTCCTTATTCACCAATAGATAATGTTTTTAATATCATGTATTTAGCAGTTTTTAATACTTCTATATTAGCTTGATAAGCTCTTGAAGCAGAAATATGTTCTATTGTTTCACTAATAGGATTAACGTTAGATTTTAAAACATATCCTTTTTTATTAGATAATGGATTATTAGGGTCATATATTATTTGAATTGGATTTTTATCATTTATTATTGCTGCAACTTTTACACCACCTATTCCTGTTTTGTTTGAACGACATGATGTTAAAACAACTCTTTTTGCAATATATGGATAATATTTTCCATTTTTATATATTATACTTTCTGAATTTGCTAAATTTTTAGCAATGATATTAATTTTTTCTGATTGTGCAGTCATCGCAGAACCTGAGATATCAAGTATATTAAACAAAGACATAATTCTTTATCCTTTTAATACATGCATTATATTTTTGATTTCATTTTTAATGAATATTAAATTTTCTTCATATTTTAAAGTATTTTTAATAAATTCTATTCGTTCTCTATCCATATCTACTGTATTTCCATCAACTTTAATAGTATGAGTTTTAATTGGTTGAATTGTAAATAGAGACATGTTATTTTTTTTTATTTTCGGCAATAAATGGTTCGCTGAAGTTCGTTGTAATGTAATTTTAGAAAAATTAATATTATTTTTTAATATTTTTTTGAATGTATCTTTAAAGTTAATATCCATTGATTTATAGTTAGGTGTTTCAGAATTAGCTATATTTGACGATAAAATTTCTTCTCTTTTAGCATACAAATTTAATAAATTTTGATTTAAATTAAACATTGTATTTATTTTTTCAAACATATATTTATCCTTATAAATAAAATTATATTAAATTATTTAAAAATAATAATATTGTTATATTCTATTTTTTTTTCAATATCAAATATTTAATATTTAAAAATCTATTTAATATTTAAATTAGTAAATTATGATTATATTATAACTTTATGAAAATTTTAAATTTTATTAAATATCTTCTCTTAAAAAAATAATTTAAAATATATTATACTTATTAATTAATCTTAATAAATTGAATATTATTTAATACTTTATTCAACAAGGGAAACAATGAAATTAGCAAAAATATTTTTTATTTTATTATTTAATTTTGCTTATGAAACTAATGCTAATGATTTAATAAGTCATTTAAATATATTTTTTAAAAGAGAATATTCTTTTAATATAAATAATTTTAGAATAATAATGGATAATTCATTCACAAGAAAACAAATTTGTAAAAAATCATCTTTTTTATTATCACATAATTTTTATCATTTTGGTTTATTTGATATTTTATATATTTGTGGTAAACAACATGAACATTTAAAAATAAAATTAGAAGCTATAGGAAAATATGTAGTTGCAAATAAAAAAATTATTCGAGGTACAAAAATAAATAAGTCAGATTTAATAAGAATAACAGGGCGTTTAGACAAGTTACCCAATGGTACTTATTTAGAAAAAAAAGATGTAATAAATCGTATAAATGTACGTGATATTTTGCCATTTCAACCTATTACATCTTTCATAACGCATAAATTTTGGATAATTAAAATAAATCAAAAAGTAACTATAAAATTTAAAGGTGTTAGTTTTGAAATTATTACGATTGGAAGAGCGTTAGAAAACGGTAGTATTAAAGAAAAAATACGTGTTCAAATAGAAAATGGAAAGGTAGTTAGTGGAGTAATTAATGAAATTGGAGAAATTGTTGTAATTTTATAAAGTTAATCATATTATTTTCTATAAATAGAGGGTTTAAAGATGAACGAGTTGATTGATATTTTTCAAGAGATGGATAAAATTCTTTTTTTACTACACAAAATAATACATAAAGAATATGTAAATTTATTAGAATCTAAAGTTAATATAAAAAAATTATTTTCGTTAATAGAAAAAAAAAATTATTTATTAAATAAATTAGCTTATAAAAAAAAAATACAATTATCTCTTGAAAAAAGTTATAATATTTATGCACCTTATTTAAAATTTGATAAACTAAACTATTTTTCAAATAGAATAAGAAAAAAATGTATAGTTTTAAATAAAATGAATCTCAAAAATAAAGATCTTATGCAACATAAATTTTATATAAATCAAAAATTTTTAAATTTTTGTAAATCTTATAAAAATCATACTATCTATAATAGTAATGGAAATTTAGAGGATTAATGTTTTATTTAGAATATTTAAAGAACAGACCATGTTAATGTTTCACCAGATAAGAAAGGTTTAATAAAATCTTTCCCGATAGAAACTTTTTCTAAGATTTTATAAGGTTTTTTTACTAATGTAATACTTTCTTTATTTATCGGTACATTATAAAAATTAGGTCCATTTTTTGAGCAAAATGATTCAAAATATTTTAATGCTTTCATTTCATCAAAAACAGTAATATAACACAATAGAGATGATGGAGCATTAAATATTCCAGCACACCCTATTTGATTTATTTTGTTTTTTTGAATATGCGGAGCACTATCACTTCCTAAAAAAAATTTTGTGCTTCCGTTAGATATAGCTTTTCTTAGAGCATTTTGATGTATTTTTCTTTTTAAAATAGGTAAGCAATAAAGATTTGGTTGAATTCCATGCACGAACATATTATTTCGGTTAAGCATTAAATGGTGTGGTGTGATAGTTCCTGCTAAATATGGTGAATTATTTTCTTCAATATATGATACAGCTTCTTTAGTAGTAATATGTTCTAATATTATTTTTAGTTCTGGAAATATTTTTCGTAATGGTTCTAGTGTTTTTTCAATAAACTTCGCTTCTCGATCATAAATATCAATGTTATTATTATTTTCTTCCCCATGAACTAGTAATGGCATCTTTATTTTTTGCATTAATTCTAATATATGAAAAATTTCACTAATTTTATTAATACCTGTTTTTGAGTTTGTTGTAGATTGATTTGGGTATAATTTTGATCCTATAAATATTTTTTCAGTAAAACCATGTTGTAATTCTTTTAAAGAAGTATCTTTTGTTAAATAACACGTCATTAGTGGTGTAAATTGTTTGTTTTTAGATAAATTTATAATTCTATTCTTATATGCAATCGCTTTTTTACAATCTATAATTGGTTCATTGAGATTAGGCATAATTATTGCACGTTGATAAAACATTTGAGTATATTTTATTACTTTTTCTAAAATATCTTGGTCTCTTAAATGAACGTGCCAATCATCAGGTTTAATTATTTTAATTTTTTTTAAAGATGACATTTTTGAAATATTTATTTTATTTATAAAGAATAATTATTATTTAGAGTTGTTTTATAACATGTTAAATATTTTATAATCAAGAAAATTTTATTAATATTGAAAATAAAGTATTTTTTAAATTAAAATTATAGTCTTTAACCGTTTTTAGGTTAGTTTAACATGAATCTTTTGAAATCTTTATTTTCTCTTAGTTTTATGACATTAATATCACGTATATTAGGTTTTTTTCGAGATCTTGTAATTGCTCATATTTTTGGTGTTTCTATTTATACTGATGCTTTTTTTGTAGCTTTTAAAATTCCGAATTTATTACGTAGATTGTTTTTCGAAGGTGCTTTTTCTCAATCTTTTATTCCTGTTTTAATATATTATAAATCAAATAAAAAAATACAAGATGTAAAAGATTTTATTGGTTCTTTATTAGGTTTAATTATTATATTTTTATCAATTTTAATAATATTAGGAATTATATTTTCTCAAGATTTAATTAAATTTAGTGCACCTGGTTTTACTAAATCGA
Source organism: Buchnera aphidicola (Aphis nerii) (assembly GCF_005083105.1). Taxonomy (NCBI): domain Bacteria; kingdom Pseudomonadati; phylum Pseudomonadota; class Gammaproteobacteria; order Enterobacterales; family Erwiniaceae; genus Buchnera; species Buchnera aphidicola. Next base: position 362,920 of record NZ_CP034885.1, on the reverse strand, counting down.
TTCAAAAATTTCAAATAGCTTGTACTTTGTTGAAAATTATGTTTCCTTATATTTTATTAGTTTCAATGTCTTCCTTATATTCCTCTATTTTAAATAGTTGGAATTATTTTTCTGTTCCTGCATTTGCATCAAGTATTTTAAACATTACTATTATAATTTTTTCTATTTTTTTAAATAGTTTTTTTAAAGTTCCAATTCTTATATTGGCTTGGTCTGTTATTATAGGTGGAATGATTCAATTGATATATCAATTTCCATATTTATTAAGAATAAATATGCTTATAACTCCAAATTTTTATTTTAAAAATATTGGTCTATTAAAAGTTTTAAAAAAAATAGGACCATCTCTTATTGGCGCATCTGCAAATCAAATTTCTTTAATTTTTAATACTATATTTACTTCATTATTAAGTTCAGGATCTATATCTTGGATGTATTACGCCGATAGATTAATTGAATTTCCAATAGGTATATTAGGTGTTTCTTTAAGTACAGTTTTATTTACATATTTATCAAAAAGTTATTCTCAAAATAGATTAAAAGAATATAAAAAATTAATTAATTGGGGTTTTCGTATAGGTTTAATTTTATCTTTGCCAAGCTGTATTATATTATTTGTTCTTTCTAAACCCCTAATTATTATTTTATTTCAATACGGAAAATTTACAAGTTTTGATGTTTTAATGACACAAAAAGCATTAGAATTATATTCTATTGGTTTAGTTGCTTTTGTTTTAGTTAAAATTTTATCTGCAGCTTTTTATGCATCTCAAGAAGTAAATATCCCAACACGTATTGCACTTTTTACTTTGTTTATAACGCAAATATTAAATCCATTTTTAATTTTTTATTTTCAACATGCAGGTTTAGCTTTATCTTTTAGTATATCTGGATGGATAAATTTTTTTTTATTATATTGGAAATTATATCAAAAAAAGCTAATTTGTTTGAATTTTAATGAATTAATTTTTATTTACCGTTTATTTATTGCAATACTTTCTATGATATTTATTTTAATTTTTATGTTATATTTTTTTCCTATATATGATATAAGTTCTCTTTTCAGCAAAATAATGCGTTTGTTTACAATTTTATTTATTACTGGAATAATTTATTTGACTAGTTTATATTTTTTAGGAATATCTTTATTTAAATCATTTAAATAACAGTAAAAATTATAATTCATGTAAATTATAAACAATTATATATTATATAAATAATATAAAATAATTGTATTGATTTATACTATTCATATTGATTTATATTATTAATATAATATTTATTATATAATAAAAATTATATTTTATTTTTCTAAAAAAATATTTGCACTTTTTAATTATTTATAATTTATCTAAAAATGGAGTTTTCAAATGAAAAAACGAGCTATTACTATTCTAGTTCTATTAGTAAGCTTAGTCAGTAATGTTCAATCAAAAAGTAATGATGGATGGTATTTAGGTGCTAAAGTTGGTTGGTCTAATTTCAATCTTTTAAAATATACAGAACTTCAATCTTTAAAACACGATCAAAATATAAATGCACCTGTTTTTGGTTTATTTTTAGGATATGAATTTAATCCTTATTTTGGTTTAGAAATAGAAAATGATACTACTGGTTTTACTCCTCATTTAATGTTTCAGAAATCTAAAGAAAATATACAAGCTAACAACGTTCAAATTTCAACAAAACTATCTTATCCTATTACAGATGATTTTCGAGTATATACTCGATTAGGAGGAATGATGTTTTGGGAAAACTTGACTTCTAAACAAGATTTAACAAATGTTTTTAGTAGACATAGTTTATTATTTCCTAGTTTTTCTTTAGGTGCTGAATATATTTTTAATGATGAATTTATTACTAGATTCGATTACACATGGAAAAGCAGTGTTGAAAATCTTATGAATTTATCTAAACCTACTTTAGGAGATGCAGTTATTTCATTTGCATGGAAATTTGGCAAATCTAATATTAATGATATGTTTAACACATACTCTCCAGAAACAACGCCTAATAAACAATATATTGCATTAAATGAAAATATTAATTTCCCTTTTAATAGTACAGAATTAAGACCTATATCTTATGATAAATTAAAAAAGATTGATAATGAAATAAATAATATTAAATCAAAAAATATTTATATTACACTTTCAGGTCATACAGATAGATTAGGTAATAAAGAATATAACCAAAAATTATCTGAAGAGCGTGCATATAGTATTAAAAATTATTTTACTTCTCATGGGATCTCTGAAAATAAAATAAATATTCAAGGAATGGGTAATCAGTATCCTATAACCGATCAAGTATGCAAAGATATAGAAAGTAGATCACTATTAATTAGTTGCTTAGCACCTGATCGTCGTGTAGAAATTGAGGTTTCTGCTGATCAATAAAAATTTTTAATTTAAAAGTTTTGGAGTGAAATTATTAATTATTTATATATTTAGCACTTTTTCGGAGAGAGAGAGATTCGAACTCTCGGATGATTGCTCATCGGCGGTTTTCAAGACCGCTGCCTTAAACCACTCGGCCATCTCTCCATAATTTAAGAATACTTAATATAAAATTAAGTAATTTATAGAATGTTTATAATATTAAAACATTATATTGCTGAATGTAAAGATAATTTTTTTATTTTATTAAAACTTTTTGTATGAATATTTTTATATTTATTAAATTTTATTTGTAATTTTGTTTTTTTTTTTCTATAATAATATGTATAGTAAAGGCGTGTTGACAGATTGGCTATGTAGCGGATTGCAAATCCGTATAACCCGGTTCGATTCCGGGATACGCCTAATATAAAAGCCCGGATGGTGAAATTGGTAGACACAAGGGACTTAAAATCCCTCGGCTTTAAAAGCTTTGCGGGTTCAAGTCCCGCTCCGGGTACCATTTTAAAATCAATTTAATAAACCTTGATATACTTTATATAAATTTGTTGTTTCTATAATTTTGTATTTTTTAAATTTTATTTTTAGAATAGAATCATAATTAAAACATTTATTAACTACAAATCTTATCTCACCATTTCTTTTTAAATATTTTACAGAATTAGTGATAATACTTTTAATAATACTAAAACTTACTTTTAAATCGTTATGAAATGGTGGATTAGATATAATTAAATCAAATTTATTTTCTATATTTGAGTAAATATCACTTAATATAACGTTTGCTTTTAAATTATTAGCATAAAGAGTTTCTCGGCTTGAAAGTATTGCAGATTCTTTATTATCTATCATAGTTAAAAAAGAATTTGGTGATTTTTTTAGCAAATATGCTGATAGAATTCCTGATCCACATCCTACATCTAATATTTCACCTTTCATATTTTTAGAAAAAGTAGAAGCAAGTAATTTACTTCCTAAATCTATATTTTTATATCCAAAAACTCCTGGTAAACATTTTATATATAAATTTTCCCAAATATGTGTTTTAAAAAAATTTTTTAATATAAACGTTGTTTTACTTTCAAGAATTCCTGAAAATAAAATAGAATGTTTTGCATTTTCTAACTTATTTAATTTAATCCACTTTGATAATATTTTTATTGCACTTTTTACCCCGCTTAAGTTGTTACCTACAATAAACACCTCCGTACCGATAGAAAAACAAGATAATAAATTACATAATTGAAATATTGCTTCTGATTTATCTTTAGGCCAATAGTAAATTAATGTATTGTAATTTTTTACAATTTCTTTCGAAACAAGTAAATTATAATATATATAAATTTTGTTAGTATTTATTTGATTTATATAAAAATTATTTTTTCTACTAATGTGTAGAGTTGTTTTTATGCTAGATAAATATATTGGCAAATGATCTTGTATATTACCTGAAAAAAAAATTTTTTTATTTTTAAAAACATTTGCATAACGTAATATCAGTTGACTATTTTTAGAAAACAACAAAATTTAATTTTCCTTATTAGTTGATTTTATTGCTTAAATAATTAATATTTTCTTGAATTATAATGCTAATTATAAATTTTTTATTAGATTTATATTATATTAATTGTATTTAAATATTACGGATTATTCAAAAAATCTGAAAAATAGAAATTGTTATCAAATGATATTTATATTATAATTTAATTAAATTTATTATTAATGTCTTTAAAGTATAATACATGTACATTTAATATGCATATAAATATAAATTATTGAGCAATATATATGCAAAAAACGTCTATTGAAATAAAAGGTAGTAACTTTACATTATTAGTATTGTATATAAAAAGTAATAATATAGACTTAATTAATCAGTCACTAAATGAAAAAATTCAAGAATATCCTCATTTTTTTAAAAATGCACCTGTTATTCTTAATGTATCACATTTATCATTAAATGAAATAAATTGGAAAAAAATACGAGAAGTTATTATTTCACATAATTTTTTCATTGTAGGAGTAACTGGTTGTAAAGATAATCATTTTAAAAAAATTATTATTAATTCAGGTTTACCTGTGTTATTAGAAGGGAAAAAAATAGAAAATACAGAAAAGAGTGTAAATCAAGATATTAATTTTTTTTATAATAAGCATAATTTTGAAAATATAGTTAATAAAAAAACAACAAAAAAAACAAATAGAACTCACATTATAAATACACCTGTTCGTTCAGGTCAAAAAATATATGCTAAATATTCTGATTTAATAGTAATAAATAATGTAAGTGCTGGGGCAGAATTAGTTGCTGATGGAAATATTCATATTTATGGAACAGTTAGAGGTAGAGTGCTTGCAGGAGCTAATGGAGATATTACAAGTAACATATTTTGTACGGCGTTATTTGCTGAATTGCTATCAATATCTGGTCAATATTGGTTATCAGATCAAATACCATTAAAATTTATTGGAAAATCAGCTCAAATTTATTTAAGTAATAAAGTTTTAACTATAAATTCTCTTAGTTAAGTGTATTTTTAGGAAATTTTTATATGACACGGATTATTGTAGTTACTTCAGGGAAAGGAGGTGTAGGTAAAACTACTTCAAGTGCTGCTATTGCAACTGGTTTAGCAAAAAAAGGGAAAAAGACTGTTGTTATAGATTTTGATATAGGATTGAGAAATTTAGATTTAATTATGGGATGTGAACGTAGAGTAGTATATGATTTTGTTAATGTTATACAAGGTGAGGCTAGAATTAATCAAGCTTTGATTAAAGATAAAAAAACAAAAAATTTATTTATTTTACCAGCATCTCAAACACGAGATAAAGAAGCTCTTACATATTTAGGTGTTGAAAAAGTTTTAAATGAGCTAACTAAAATGGATTTCGATTTTATTATTTGTGATTCACCTGCTGGAATTGAAAAAGGAGCTATTTTATCATTATATTTTGCAGATGAAGCTATTATTACTACAAATCCAGAAGTTTCTTCAGTTCGAGATTCCGATCGAATATTAGGGATTATATCATCAAAATCAAAAAGATCAGAGCAAAATAATACTCCTATTAAAGAGTATCTTTTATTAACTCGTTATAATCCTACTCGTGTTAAAAATGGTGAAATGCTAAGTATGAATGATGTTTTAGAAATATTGCAAATACCTATTATTGGTGTAATTCCTGAAGATACTGCTGTATTGCGAGCGTCAAATCAAGGAGAATCTGTAATTTTAGATAATACTTCTAATGCAGGACATGCTTATTTCGATACAGTATATCGACTATTAGGTGAAAATCAGAAATTTCGTTTTATTGAAGAAGAAAAAAAAAGTTTTTTACGACGTTTATTCGGGAGATAGACATGGCTTTATTAGATTTTTTTTTATCCCGGAACAAAAATACTGCTCATGTAGCTAAAGAAAGATTACAAATTATTGTTGCAGAACGAAGAAAATTTCAAAGTGAACCAGATTATTTTCCACAATTAAAACGTGAAATACTTTCTGTAATTTGTAAATATGTAAATATCGATCCAAATATGGTAACAATACAGCTAGAACAAAAAAATGAAGAAATTTCTATACTAGAGTTAAATGTTGTTTTACCAGATTGATAATTTTAAACAATTAAATAAAAATTAAAATAATTTATCAAAATTAATATATGATAATTAAATCAATACTGAAGTATATTTAGTATTTCAGTATTGACGTTTTAGTATTCAAAATACATTTTTTAAAAAATATTGTCTAAATAATTTGAAGTAACTTCAGTGGAATTTAAAAAATTATTATTTTTTATGTTAAATAAAGAAAATGGTATAATATCTTTTGCATTAGGATATAAAATTTTTATTTTTTCAAACTTTAACAAATTTATATGATTAATTTTATCCCATCCATTTCCAACAAGTAACCAGTTATTTTTAAAATTTTTTATTTTTTTTTCAACTTCTGAAACGTGAAGTAAAGACTCTGTTTTTTCTCCAATCCACAACATTTTTTCATTTTTAATGTATTCTGCCCAATACACCTTATCAGTTTTAGCATGCATTGCAATTAGTATTTTTTTTTTTGGTATTTTCGCCATGCTTTTTCTGCTATAATAGATAATGTTGAAACACCTAAAATAGGAATTTTTAAGCTTAAAGCAAAACTTTGTGATATAATCATTCCAATTCGTATTCCAGAAAAAAAACCAGGTCCTTTTGAAAAGGCTATATAATTAATTTCTTTAAGTGTTATATTTGCAGTTAACAGTAATTTCTGAATCATTGGTAGTATTTTTATAGTGTGTTTTTTATTACAATTATCACATAATGTATATATTTTTTTTTTTATATATATAGCTGCTGAGCAATAATTACTTGAAGTATCAATTGCTAAAATTATATTAGACATAATTTTCTCAGTATTAAAAATTTATTTTTTTATTATAATAATTATAGTTTTTAATTTAATTGATATTTTTAATAATGCGAACTAAATCAATGCGATATTCTGTTGCTTTAACAATATGAAAAGAAAAGGAATTGATATTAATTATTTCTCCTGGTATAGGTAATTGACCATTTTGAGCTATCAATAAACCACCTAAAGAAGCATAATCATTTTCTTTCACAAGTTCTTTTGTATTAAGTAATTGTTGTAATGAATGTAAATCTGTTTCTCCTTTAACTAACCAGCTATTTTGTTCTTTTATTATATCTGGAGTTTCATCAGCATCTGGAAATTCTCCAGCTATAGCTTCTAAAACATCTAATGGAGTAATTAAACCTTGTACTACCCCGAATTCATTACTAACAACCACGAAACTTCCTTGAGCACGACGTAAAACTCCTAAAAGATTAATAGGATCAAGAGTATCAGGTATAATTATAGGTGGTATTTGAGATGAAAATTTGTAAACATCAATATTTTTTTCAATAGCTACTAATAATTCCTTAGCACGAACAATACCAATAATTTCATCTAATTCACCTTTACAAACTGGAAATAAACTATGAGGTGTATCTAATAATTGATTGCGAATTTCATTAGTATTATTTTCTGTATTAACCCATGATATATTACTTCTTGGTGTCATAATACTTTTAATTGATCTTCCTGCCAATGTAAGAACTCCATTAATCATATATTTTTCTTCATCTTTAAATGTTTCAGTTTCTAATGAAGGTATAATAGATATTTTTTTATTATTATCTACTTGTGTTTTTTTTATGTTTATATGTTTGTTTTTCTCTCTAACCATTAGTCGAAGAATTGCTTCAGCCGCTCTTTGTCTCATAGGTTTTCTAGATTGGTTTTTCATAAAATTATGTCGAGCTATTTGATTGAAAATTTCAATTAAAATTGAAAATGCTATTGCTGTATATAAATAACCCTTAGGTATATAAAATTTTAATGCTTCTGCAACCAAGCTAAATCCAATCATTAACAAAAAACTAAGACATAGAACTACAACAGTTTGATGTAAATTAATAAAGTTAGTTAATGCTTTGGAAGCTAATAACATAAGTATCGCAGCTAATATAACTGCAATCATCATAATTAATAACTGATTTACCATTCCCACTGCTGTAATAATTGCATCTAATGAAAAAACTGCATCCAATATAACAATTTGAATAACTACAGCCCAAAAACCAGCATAATTTTTATTTTCTGTATTTTCATGATCTTCATTTTCTAATCTTTCATGAAGTTCAATTGTAGCTTTAAATAATAAAAATAAACCACCAATAAGTAGAATTAAATCACGTACTGATAAATCAAAAAATTTGTTATGAATAATAGGAGTAGTTAAAGTTACAACCCAAGATATGAATGATAACAATCCTAACCTCATTATTAATGCGAAGCTTAATCCAATTAAACGTGCTTTATCTCTTTGATTGGGTGGTAATTTTTCTGATAAAATTGCTACAAATATTAAATTATCAATTCCTAGAACTACTTCTAAAACAACCAGTGTTAATAAGCCGGCCCAAGTTGACGGTTCTAAAAAAAAATCCATCAGAAAAACTCCGTAAAAGAAAATAGGACAGCATAATATTTAATTTATCTAAAATATATGAATATTATTTTTTTTTGAAAAGATTAAAAATAATTTAGATATAACTAGATAATGTATTTGAATGAACAGATTTTTGAGAGAATTTATCTGTGAAGTTAAAATATCATATACTTGAATATATTTAATTTTATGGATTATTGATTATTTGACGGTTTTGTTTGAGCACATTGATATTTAAAAAATAAGTCCTCTGATATTTAACAGAGGTCTTTTAAAAAGATTTCACTTATTTTTAATTTTATTTATCTTTATATAGAACATACATTAATTGCAGATGGACCCTTTTGACCGTCCTGAATTTCAAATTCAACGTTTTGTCCTTCAGATAATGTTTTAAAACCATTTCCTTGAATAGATGAAAAATGCACAAAAACATCTTTACTTCCATTTGATGGTGTAATAAAACCAAAACCTTTAGATTCGTTAAACCATTTTACTTGACCTTTAATCTTACTCATTTTTTTACCTTTAAAATTATTAACTTTTTCATATTCAGAAATTAGAAACATTACTGCATGAGGCATGAATTTAAGATTTTTTCAAGAAAAGTTTTTAACGCCTTCTACTCTAAAAAATTTTGTAATGTTAAAATGACACTCATAAACAGAATTGTTGCTTTTTTCAACTATATGTTTCAACGATAATTATAATCTTTTTTCTATTAAAAAACAAGCTTAAAAAAACAGCTAAAATAAATTTTATCCAATATTTTTCTCTTAATAGATCTATTTCTACTAAGAGAAGAAACTTCTTTTATAGTAATTTTTACATGTATTTTTTATTGTTTAATGCTTGTATTCTTTTATCTAAAGAAGGATGAGATGCAAACAATTCTATAATTGATTTAGATTTACCATTAATGCAAAATGCAATAACGTTATCAGGTTCTTGAGGTTCATAACTTGATTTTAATTTATTTAATGCAGAAATCATTTTTTCACGACCTACTAATTTTGCAGAACTAGCATCAGCATAAAATTCTCGATGTCTAGAAAACCACATAGTTACAATGCTTGCTAACATGCCAAATATTATTTCTAATATTGTTGAAATGATAAATGGTATGAATGAATATTTTTCATTTTCATTATTTTCATCACGATTATTAGATAATATATTATTTAATATTTGAGATATAATACGAGATATAAAAATAACAAAAGTGTTTACTACTCCTTGTATTAGACTCATTGTAATCATGTCACCATTAGAAATATGACTAATTTCATGACCAATGACTGCTTCTGCTTCATTTTTAGTCATTTTTTCTAATAATCCTGAGGAAACTGCAATTAATGCTGAATTACGTCGAGCACCTGTTGCAAAAGCATTAATATCAACAGCATCATATATTGCAATTTGAGGTGTTTTTATTCCTTTTTGTTTTGCTTGTTTTTTTATAGTCTGAGTAAGCCATATTTCTATTTCATTATTAGGACATTTAATAATCCTACCATTTACGGAACGTAATGCAATCCATTTAGAAATTAAAAGCGATACAAGCGATCCACTAAATCCAAATAAACTAGAAATAATCAATATGCCATAAATACTATCAGAATTAATTCCAGTTAAAGTAAGAATTAAAGCGAATGTTGATGTTACTGCTAAATTAGTTAATAAGAAAAGAATAATACGTATCATAAGATATTATCTTCCTCAATTCAGACAAAATAGTATTTTTTTGGAAATTAATTTAAAAATAATAGTTATACAAAATAATTTAAACTTAGATATTACTTTTCAATTTAAATATTTAAAAAATATTTTTAAACTAACATAGTTTTCTTAATTAAGTCAAGATAGATGATTTTATTATAAATATTTTAATCAAATTTATTCCAATATCTGCCATCATTTATAATTATTTCATCTGATTTTATCGGCCCCCATGTACCTGCTTTATATAAGTAAAGCGTATTTTTATTGGTTTTTCCCCAAGATTCTATAATTGGATCAATCCATTTCCATGCCATTTCTACCTCTTCCCGACATACAAACAAAGATTGTACTCCTTTCATAACTTCTAACAAAAGTCTTTCATAAGCATCAATTTGGTTATTAGTAGTTTTTATAGAAGAATTTAATTGGATACTATCATTTTTTAATTTATATATTTCACTTAATCCTGGTGATTTTTTTAAAAAATTTATTTTAATATTTTCATTAGGATCTAATCGTATAATTAATTTATTTGGAGATAAATCGTAATAATATTCTTTAAATAAATTTATTGACATTTTTTTAAATACAATTACTATTTCTGAATATTTATGTGCTAATCTTTTACCTGTTCTTAAATAGAAAGGTACACCAAACCATTGTTCGTTTTTAATATCAGCTTTAATAGATACAAATGTTTCAGTTTGACTTTTTGGATTTGCACCAAATTCTTCTAAATAACCAGGTACTTTTATACCATTAATCTGCCCAGAAATATATTGACCTCGTACAGTTTTTTTATTTATGTTTTCTAAATTAATAGTTTGCAGTGCACGTAAAACTTTTATTTTTTCATTTCTAATATTTTCTGGTAAAATATTTTTTGGTTGATTCATTGCAAGTATTGTTAATATTTGTAAAAGATGATTTTGAACCATATCTCTTGTTTGTCCCATTCCATCGAAATAGTTCCATCTATTTTCGATGCCTACTTCTTCAGAAACAGTAATTTGAATATGATCAATAGTTTTATTACTCCAATTATTAAAAAATAGTGAATTAGCAAAACGTAAAGATAGAAGATTTAAGATTGATTCTTTTCCTAAATAATGATCAATTCTAAAAATTTGTGGTTCTAAAAAATATTTAGAAATTTGATCATTTATTTTTTTACATGTTTGTAAACATACCCCCAAGGGTTTTTCTATTATTATTCTTGATGGTAACGAATTTAAATTAACTTTTCCTAATCCTGTAAAAATAGAATTAAACGTATTTGGAGGAACAGCACAATAATAAATTGAAATATTTTGTGTTTGATCTAATATTTTTTTTAATTTTAAAAATTGAGTCTCTTCATATACATCAATATTAAAAAAAGATAAACGTAAACTGAATTTATTCCAAATATTTTCATTAATTTCTTCTTTTAAAAAATTATTAATTGATTCTTTTACTGTTTTTATATATTCCTCTTGAGTCCAATTAGCACGACCTGCACCAATTATACGCGTATTTGGATGTATTTTTTTAAACTTTTCTAACTTATATAAAGCAGGGAATAGTTTTTTTCTAGCTAAATCTCCTTTTGTTCCAAAAATAACTAAATCACAAGCTTGAATTATTTCTTTCATGATAAATTTTCTCTTTTTGAAGGTAAATTTTTCTTTTATATATTTTTTAAAAATATGATAATTTTTTTAGATAATTTTAATAAAATAAATATTGTTTAAGATTTTTTATTCGATATCAGGTATTATAAAATTATAACTATTTTATTAATTTTACTAAATAAATATAAATAAATATTTAATATTTTTACACTATATTTTAAAAAAATAGATATTATATTTAATAATATTTTATTTAAATAAAATTGCGGAGGTTTTATGTTAACTCGTTTAAGAAGAACTAAAATTGTTGCTACCTTAGGTCCTTCTACAGATAAAGGAAATAATCTTAAAAACATCATTAAATCTGGAGTAAATGTACTTCGTTTAAATTTTTCTCATGGCACTTCTGATGAACATAAAGAAAGAGCGAAAAAAGCAAGAGAAATAATGTTGGAGTTAAATTATAATATTGCTTTACTTGGTGATTTACAAGGACCTAAAATTAGAATTTCCAAATTTCAAAAAAATAGTATTTTTCTTGATAAAAATAAAATTTTTATATTAGATTCAAATTTAAAAGATAGTAATGGTAATGAAGAAAGAGTTGGCATTGATTATAAAAAATTACCACAAGATTTAAAAGTTAATGATATTTTACTGTTAGATGATGGTAAAATACAACTAAAAGTATTTAAAGTTACAAATTTTGAGATATTTACTAAAGTAATTATAGGAGGTGTTTTATCTAACAATAAAGGAATTAATAAATTAGGTGGGGGATTATCAGCAAATGCTTTAACAGAAAAAGATAAAAAAGATATAATACTTGCTTCTGAAATAGATGTAGATTATTTAGCAGTATCTTTTCCTAGATGTGGCGAAGATTTAAAAAAAGCAAGATTTTTATTAAATAAAGCAGGTAGTCAAGCTAAAATTATAGCTAAAATAGAGCGAGCAGAAGCAGTAAAAGATCAAGATTCTATTGAAGATATAATATTATCTTCAGATGCTATTATGATTGCGAGAGGAGATTTAGGTGTTGAAATTGGAGATGCAGAACTTGTAGGTATCCAAAAAAATTTAATTAGAAGTGCACGAAAATTAAACAAAGTAGTTATTACTGCTACTCAAATGATGGAATCTATGATTTTAAATCCGTCACCTACTCGTGCAGAAGTCATGGATGTTGCAAACGCTGTATTAGATGGAAGTGATGCTGTTATGTTATCTGCTGAAACTGCTTCAGGTAAGTATCCATCTGAAACTGTATTAAATATGTCAAAAGTTTGTATGGGAGCGGAAAAAATACCTAGTATTAATGTATCTAGACATCGTATTAATATAAAATTTAATGATATAGAAGAAGCTATTGCTATGTCAGCTATGTATGCAGCAAATCATTTAAATGGTATTACAGCAATTATTACAATGACAGAGTCTGGTAAAACTGCTTTAATGACTTCTAGAATAACATCTGGACTTCCTATTTATGCTTTATCAAAACACAAAAAAACCTTGAATTTATCAACTCTATATAGAGGTGTAGTGCCTATTTATTTTGATAGTAAACACGATGGAGTTGAGGCGGCTAATGAAGCTATAATTTTATTATGTAAAAAAGGTTTTCTATTTCATAATGATTTAGTTATTATTACTCAAGGTGATATAATGGGTAAAACAGGAAAAACAAATACTAGTAGAATTTTAAAAGTTGTTTGTTAAATTATTTTTAAGTTCTTTTATTAATATTGAGTAAACATATTTAAAAAAATATTATTTTAATATTGATAAAATTATTTTAGATATTTTAAAATATGCAATACGTTCTTTTTTTGTAAGTTCGTTAACGAAAAAAGATTGAGCATATATTGGATTAATTGCGTGTTTATTTATCCAAATCTCATAATGTAAATGGGGACCTGTTGTTCTTCCAGTATCTCCAGATAATGCAATTTTTTGATTTATTTGTATATTTTCACCTGCTTTTACTAAAATTTTTTTGAGATGCATGTATTTAGTAATACATTGGTTTTGATTGTTTATAACTATATAAAAACCTGAGATATTATTAAATCCTGTTTTAATTATTTTACCACTGCTAGTAGCAAGTACTAAGGTTCCTTTAGGCATTGCTAAATCAACTCCTAAATGACGACTGATACGCTGAGTAACAGGATGAAACCTATGTAAATTGAAATGAGAAGAAATTCGATATTTTTTTAATAATGCAAAATTCATAATTATTTTTGATTTATTAACACCATTTTCATCATAGAAATTACCATTAGGTGCTCGTATGGCATAATATGTTTTATCTAAATTATTTACTTTTATACCTAATAATATATTTTTATTTTTTTTTGAATTTGTTTTCTTTTTTAAATAAATTAAATGAAATGTACTGTTGACATTAATTTTACGAAAACTTACCTGCCATTCTATTGCTTTAATAATAGTGTTAATATCAGATAAATTTAGTTTTGATGCATATGCACTATTAAAAAAATTAGAATTTTTTTTAATATGAATTATTTTTTGTGTAAATTTGTTTTTTGAAGGATCTAGAATTAAATCAAATAAATTTTTAATTTTTTGATGATTTTTTAAGTTTTTATACTTAATTTTTGTATTTTTTTTATATAAAATAATTTTTTTTTCTTCATTATTTGAAATATTATGATTTTTTTTAAAAATTACTTGATTAAATAATATTTTTTTTTCTTCTGATATAATAGTGCAACTTGATAATATTATAGAAATAAAAGAGATTCTTATAAAAAATATAAATATACAATTGAAATATAAATAAATCTGTTTATAAATATGCTGCATTTTTTGTTCCTTAAATGTTTGAAGCAGCTTAATACATTAATTAAAAATAAAATTAATAAAAGTTAGATATATATATTTGTATCTATAAATTTGTATTTATATTTTTGTCTATTGTATTGTAGGATTAATAATATTTCCAATTAAATTATATTTCTTGAAAAATTATGTAATATTTAACTTTGTTTATTAGTATATAAAATTTTTTGATTATCATAAATATGATTAGTATATTAAATATAAAAAATCAAATAATTATTATTATTTTTGTTTGTTTTAGTTATATTATGAATTTTATTAATATTTTGTAAAGTACTTTTTACTGTTTATTTGTTATATTTACTTAGATAATATTTCTTTAAATTATTTTTATTAAATATTTTTAAGACATTAGAATGTTTTAAAAAATAAATTTAATATTATTCATATTTACTATTTAAATACTTTCTTTTATTTTTAGAATAAAATTGATATTCATTTTTATAAAAATATTTTATAATCAAAGAATATTAAAATAATATAAAAAAATATTTGATTATGTCTGAATTGGTTGTTTTAAAAAATGTGTATGTAAATCTCTCTAATCGTTTAATTCTTCATGATGTTTCATTATCTTTAAATTCTAATCGTATAATTACATTAATTGGTCCCAACGGAGCTGGAAAATCTACTTTAATACGCGTTATTTTAGGATTAATAAAACCTACGTCCGGAGTGGTTTTCCGTACAGATGGAATATCTGTTGGTTATGTACCACAAAAATTATATCTTAATAATTTATTACCTATTACAGTAGAACGATTTATGCAATTATCTCGATATAAAAAAACAACAAATATTTTAAAAATTTTAACACGTGTTAAGGCAGAATCACTAATATATTTGTCTTTGCAAAAGTTGTCAGGTGGTGAAATACAACGTGTTCTTTTAGCTAGAGCTTTATTAAATAATCCAGATTTACTTGTTTTAGATGAACCAGTACAAGGAGTTGATGTAATGGGTCAATTAGATTTATATAATTTAATCCATTGTATACGTAATGAATTAAATTGTACTATTTTAATAGTTTCTCATGATTTAAATTTTGTTATGGCTCATACTGATCATGTAATTTGTCTAAACAAACATATTTGTTGTTTCGGCAGTCCTAAAAAAGTATTTAAAAATTTAGAATTTATTTCAATGTTTGGTTTAGATCGCATTCAAGAAATAGCAATTTATCATCATCATCATGATCATATCCATCAATATTAAATATACAAAATAAAATTTTAGAGTATTTTTATATTATGTTTGAATCAATTTTTACTGGATGGTTATCAGGAATTTTTCTTTCTTTTGCTACAGGACCTTTAGGTTCGTTTATAGTTTGGCGTCGTATGTCATCTTTTGGTGATACATTATCACATTCTTCTTTACTTGGATTAGCGATATCTGTAGCATTTAATACTAATTCTTTTTATGTTATTTTTATTTTTATAAGTTTTCTTGCTATTTTTTTAGCATGGTTAGAAAAAATACTACCAATTCCACTGGAAACCATATTAAGTATAATATCTCATAGTTCACTTTCTTTGGGAATAGTATTAATTAGTTTTATTTCTACTTCACGACCAATAGATTTTAATAATTATCTATTTGGTGACTTATTAACTGTCACTAAATCTGATTTAATTACTATTTTTTTAGGAAGTATTATAGTCTTAATTATTCTAATTATTCGTTGGAATTCAATTTTATTAGTAACAATCAATCCAGAGTTAGCTCAAATTGATGGTATAAATATTTTTTATACACGTTTAATTTTGATGTTAACAACAGCTTTAACTATTTCTATTTCAATTAAATTTGTAGGTGCGTTATTAATTACTTCTTTATTAGTTATACCCCCTGCTACTGCAAAATATTTTGCTAATTCACCAGAAAAAATGGTAATAATTGGTATTATAGTCAGTATTTTTTCTGTTACAGGAGGAATAATTTTAGCACTTTTTTTTAACACACCCACAAGTCCATCAATTGTATTATTTTCTTCTTTTCTCTATTTGTTAAGTATCATAAAAAATTTTTTTAAAAAAATATGATGTTTATCATTTTTTAACGATTTTAATACTTAACTCTTTTAAGTTTTCTTTTTTTAATATACTAGGAGCATTAGTCATTGGGCACAATGCAGATGTTGTTTTAGGAAAAGCAATTACATCTCTAATATTATTTGTATTTCTTAATAACATAATTATTCTATCTAATCCTAAAGCTATACCTGCATGAGGTGGAGCACCATATTTTAACGCTTCTATTAAAAATCCAAATTTTTCTGTTTGATCTTTTTCATTTATACCAATAATATCAAAGATTTTTTTTTGTGTTTCTGCATTATGAATACGAACAGAACCGCCACCAATTTCATATCCATTAATAACTAAATCATAACTATCTGACATTGCTTTATCTAAATTATTATTGTATTTTTTTTCATGATTTTTTTTAAAAGCAGTAAAAGGATGATGAACTGAAGATAATTTTTTAAATTTATCTTTTTTAAACATTGGGAAATTGATAATCCATACTGGTTTCCAAATATTTTCTTCAAAAATTTTAAAATCATTTGCTAATTTTATACGTAACATTCCAAGAGATTTATTTACAATATCTTCTTTATCTGCCATTATAAATAAAATATCTCCGTTTTTAGCATTCGTTTTATTTATAATTTTATTCAAGAGAGTGTTGTTTAAAATCTTTTTTATTGAACTTTGAATATTTGATTGACCTATTTCATATTTTGTTATTTTTATATAAAATAGTTTTTTAGCACCAAATTTATTTACGTAATTGCAATATTTTTCAATTTTTTTTCGACTTATTTTTTCTCCTTCAGAAAAACACAATAAAGCTATTCTATTTTTTTTAGACGTATTAATTTCAAAAAATTTAAAAAATTCTTTTTTATTAAAAATATCAAATACGTCAATTATTTCTATAGGATTACGTAAATCAGGTTTATCTGATCCATATCTTTCCATTGATTCTTTAAAAGATATAACAGGAAATTTATTTAAATTATAATTTAGTATTTTAAGCCAAATTTTTTTTATTAATTGTTCTATAATTTTTCGAACTTGTATTGCATTTAAAAAGGAAGCTTCAATATCGACTTGTGTAAATTCAGGTTGTCGGTCAGATCTTAAATCTTCATCACGAAAACATTTTACTATCTGATAATATCTGTCAATTCCAGATATCATTAATAATTGTTTAAATAATTGAGGTGATTGCGGTAAAGCATAAAATTTGCCTGGATAGTTTCGACTAGGAACTAAATAATCTCTAGCTCCTTCTGGAGTAGATTTTGTTAATAATGGTGTTTCAACATCTAAAAAATTTTTCTTTGTCATGAAAGTTCTTATCAAACAAATAACTTGGCTTCTAACTTTTAAATTTTTAAATAAAATAGATTTTCTAAGTTCTAAATAACGATATTTTAATCTTAAATCATCACTATTAGTATTTGAATAATCTAACGGGAGTGATTTTGAAATATTAAAAATTTTTAGTTTATTAGCTAATACTTCTATTTCTCCAGTATTTAAATTTAAATTTTTACTATTTCTTTTTCGTACAGTTCCTACAACTTGAATACATGATTCATTTTTTAAGCTTAATGCTTTTTTAAAAATAGCATCATTTTTTAATTCAAAAATAATTTGTACAATACCAGTGCAATCTCTCATGTCTACAAAAATGAATTGACCAAAATTTCTTATTTTATTTACCCAACCAGATAAAATTAAAGATTTGTTTAAATCAATAATTCTAATATTTCCACAATATTTAGTGCGCATACATTCTCTGTAAAATTTATTTTTAATAATATCTTCTTAAAAACAGTTTATATTAACAATTATTTTTTAGAAGAGATAATTAAAAAAATTTTAGGAAATTATTATATTTTTAATAAAAATAGTAGATTCATAAATTTTTTATTAAATTGAGATTTGTTAAATATAATTACAATTTATTTAAATTAGCGACTTCTGAAAATAATTCTGCCTTTTGTTAAATCATATGGTGTTAATTCAACAGTGACCTTGTCTCCTGTTAATATTCTAATGTAGTTTTTTCGCATTTTTCCTGAAATATGTGCAGTAATAATATGTTTGTTTTCTAATTCTACACGAAACATTGTATTTGGTAATGTATCAATAACTGTTCCTTGCATTTCAATATTATCTTCTTTAGGCATTTTTTTCTCTAAAATAATAGATAAGAATAAAAATTTTTATGTTTAAATTATAACCGATACTAGTCATTTTGACTAGTATGTTTTTGATGAAATAAAAAAATCTTATTTTTAACAAATAGAATTTAAATAACGTTCACAATCTATTGCTGCCATACAACCACTGGCAGAAGATGTAATTGCTTGTTTATATACATGATCTGTTACATCACCTGCAGCGAAAATACCTGGAATACTCGTTTGTGTATAGTTTCCATGTTTTTCATGTTTAATTTTGATATACCCATTCTCTATTTCTAATTGATTTATAAATATATTTGTATTAGGAATATGTCCTATTGCAACAAATAGACCAGAAACAATAATTTTTTTTATGTTTTTTTTAGATGAGTTTACATCTTTAATTAATAGATTTGTAACACCTGACTCATTTCCTAATATTTCTTTTATATAATGGTTGCAGTGAAGTATCACTTTCTTATTTTTTACTAGTTTTAGTAATCGGTTAACTAGTATTTTTTCTGCCTTAAAATGTTCTTTACGATGTATTAAATTTATTTTTTTTACGAAATTTGATAAGTATAGTGTTTCTTCAATAGCTGTATTTCCTCCTCCAACTACTGCAACATCTTTATTTTTATAAAAAAAACCATCACATATTGCACAAGTAGAAACTCCTTTTCCTTGAAATTTTTTTTCTGATTTAAGACCTAATTGACGTGGATTGGAACCAGTAGCAATAATCACTGAATCAGCAGTATATGTATTTTTTTCTCCTAATAAAAGAAATGGTTTTTTATTGAATTCTACTGAAATAATTTTATCTGATATAATTTGTGTTTGATATTTTATTGCATGTTCATACATACGGTCCATTAATTCTAAACCAGTAATTCGATTTTTATCTCCAGGCCAATTTTCAATTTCATTAGTATTCATTAATTGACCTCCCTTATTATCTCCAGTAATTAGTACAGGATTTAAATTAGCTCTCGCTGTGTATATAGCAGCAGTATATCCAGCAGGACCTGATCCTAAAATAATAACTTTGTTGTGTTTTACAATATTCATATTGATTTCCTTAGAAGAATATTTTGAAATATTAAACATATCACTATATTTATGCTTAAAATATTATGAATAATTAATAATTTTAAAATTTTTACTATTAAATTTAATTCTTACTTTTGTTTATTTTTTAAAATAAATAATAAATATAAAAATTTTTTGAATATTTATTTGATTAATGTAATTAAATCGTTAATTATAAAGCATAATCCACAATAGTTAAAAATTTTTATTATTTTATTAAAAGATATAAATATTATGTTAAACCCTTATTTATTAAGAAAAGAATTACTTTTAGTTTCAGAAAAATTATCAAAAAAGTGTTTCAATTTAGATGTTTCATTAATGTCTAAAATGGAAAACGAAAGAAAAAAATTACAAGTACAAACTGAAAATTTACAATATAAACATAAGTTATTATCTGATTTATTTAGAAAATCAAAAATTTTAAAAGAAAATAATGATATTTTAAAAAATAAAATTATTAGATCTAAAGAAAATTTAGATATTTTAAAAAATAAATTAAACCTTTTAAAAGAAAAAATTCATAATTTTTCTATGTCTATACCTAATATACCATCTGAAGATGTTCCTAGAGGAACCGGATACAGTAATAATAAAATAATAAAATATTGGGGTGAAAAGAAAAAATATAACTTTATCATTCGAGATCATATACAAATAGGAAAAAATTTTAATCAAATAAATTGGGAAGAAGCATCTAAAATATCTGGATCGAGATTTGTTGTAATGAAAGGAAAAATTGCACTTTTACACAGGGCATTAACTCAATTTATGTTAGATATACACACTAACGAACATGGTTATATTGAAACATATGTACCTTATTTAGTAAATTATGATGCTTTGTACGGTACCGGACAATTACCTAAATTTAGTAATGATTTATTTCATGTTAATTCTATAGATAAAAAGAAATATATATTAATACCTACTGCAGAAGTTCCTTTAACTAATTTATTTAGAAATGAAATATTAAATGAAACAAGTTTACCTATTATGTTAACTGCTTGTACGCCTTGTTTCAGATCAGAGTCATCTTCTTATGGACGAGATGTTAAAGGTTTAATTCGTTTACATCAATTTGATAAAGTAGAACTAATACAAATTGTTAAACCAGAATTATCTATGCAAACGTTAGAAATTTTAACTAATCATGCAGAAAAAATTTTACAACTTTTAGAATTACCATATAGAAAAGTTTTATTATGTGGTGGGGAAATGGGTTTTTCTGCTACTAAAACATATGATTTAGAAGTATGGTTTCCTTCACAAAATAAATATAGAGAAATTTCTTCTTGTTCTAATATGGGTGATTTTCAAGCGCGTCGTATGCAAACGCGATATCGAAAGAAATTAGACAAAACTAATAATTTTGTACATACATTGAATGGATCTGGATTAGCTGTAGGTAGAACGTTAGCAGCAATATTAGAAAATTATCAACAAGAAGATGGTCGAGTAAAAATCCCAAAAATATTACAAGCTAAATATCTTCAAAATATGCAATTTATAAGTTAATTATGTTGAATAATGATTATTGGTGAAAAAATGAGTTTAATTTATAATTTTAGCGCTGGACCAGCTATGATTCCTAAAGATGTTCTATATCAAGCTCAATTAGAATTGAAAAATTGGAATAATTTAGGATGTTCTGTAATGGAAATTAGTCATCGTACTGAAGATTTCTATCGAGTTACTGTAGAAGCAGAACAAGATTTAAGAGATTTATTGAATATATCTGATAATTATAAAATATTATTTTGTCAAGGAGGTGCTCGAGGTCAATTTTCAGCAGTTCCTATGAATTTATTAGGAAAAATTTCAAAAGCTGATTATATTAATAGTGGATATTGGTCTAATTCTGCATTTTTGGAATCTAAAAAATATTGTAATACTAGGAGTATCTCAATAAAAAAAATTCAAAATAATAAAAGTTTTCTTATAAAACCCTCACAATGGGATATTAGTGATATCTCTGCATATATTCATTACTGTCCGAATGAAACTATAGATGGATTATCGGTCTACGAAGAACCAAATTTTAAAAATAAAATAATTGTTGGAGATTTTTCATCATTTATTTTATCTCGTTCAATTGATGTTAGTAAATATGGACTTATTTATGCTGGTGCTCAAAAAAATATTGGTCCTTCTGGTATTACAATTATTATAATTAGAAAAGATTTAATAGGACATGCTTCTAAATTATGTCCATCTATTTTTGATTATAATATTATATATAAACATGATTCTATGTTTAATACACCTCCTACATTTGCGTGGTATTTAGCAGGCTTAGTTTTTAAATGGCTTAAAAAACAAGGTGGAATAAAAAATATTGAACAGTTAAATAAAAAAAAATCAGATTTATTGTATCAGTTTATAGATCAAAGTGATTTTTATATTAATAATATAGATAAACAAAATAGATCTCAAATGAATGTGGTTTTTCATTTAATTAATTCAAAATTAAATGAAAAATTTTTACAAGAATCAAAAAAATTTGGTCTATGTGCTTTAAAAGGACATTATATTGTCGGTGGTATGCGTGCTTCAATTTATAATGCTATGCCTGTAGAAGGTGTAGAAAAATTAGTTAAATTTATGTTGTTTTTTGAAAATAAATATGGATAAAAATTTTTATTCATACAATGACGAGTCTATCTACTATGCAAAAATTTTTAAAATTACGTCCAGTTTCTTATGTTAATGGGACTGTTTATTTACCTGGATCAAAAAGTATTTCGAATAGAGTATTATTATTATCAGCTTTATCTAATGGTACAACAACTATTAGTAATTTATTAGATAGTGAAGATACTCAACATATGCTAGTTGCTTTAAAAAAAATTGGAATTTATTATTCTTTGTCTAATAATAATAAAACTTGTCATATTAAAGGTAATCATGAATCATTTAAAATATCAAAATCTATTTCATTATTTTTAGGAAATGCAGGTACAGCTATTAGACCTCTTCTTTCTGTTTTTTCTTTATATAATAATAACGACATTACGTTAATTGGAGATGACAGAATGAATGAAAGACCTATTAAACATCTTGTTGATGCATTACACCAGGGAGGCGCAATTATTGAATATAAAAATAATTTTGGATATCCTCCAATATGTACAAAGGGTGGTTTTATAGGTGGTTCAATTACATTAGATGGTAGTATTTCTAGTCAATTTTTAACATCATTGTTAATAATTGCTCCACTAGCATTAAAAAATACGACTATATTTATCAAAGGAAATTTAGTTTCTAAGCCATATATAGATATTACGATTAACTTGATAAAATTATTTGGTATAAATATTAAGCATGATTCCTATTCTGTTTTTTATATTATAGGAAATCAGAAATACAAAACGCCAGGTAATTATACGATTGAAGGCGATGCCTCCTCAGCTTCATATTTTTTAGCAGCTGCAGCAATTAAAGGCGGATCAGTCAAAGTCATAGGAGCTGGAAAAAAAAGTATACAAGGTGATATTAAATTCGCTGATATTCTAGAGAAAATGGGTGCAATTATTAACTGGGGTGATTCTTTTATTATATCTACTCAAAATAAATTACACGCAATAGATTTAGATATGAACCATATTCCCGATGCTGCTATGACTATTGCGATAGTAGCTTTATTTGCTAAGGGTACTACCATCATTAGAAATATACATAATTGGAGAGTTAAAGAAACAGATAGGTTGTCTGCTATGACAAATGAATTAAGAAAAGTTGGTGCAATAGTAGATGAGGGAAAAGATTTTTTGTCTATTACTCCTCCTGATAACATAAAACATGCGAAAATTAATACGTATAATGATCATCGTATGGCAATGTGTTTTTCATTGTTATGTTTATCTAATATGAGTGTTGATATAATAAACCCTAGCTGTGTAATTAAAACTTATCCGTCATATTTCGAAGATTTTTTGAATATTTGCAAAATTTAGAATAACATAATAAAAATTTTTTTAAAATAATATTTTATAACAAGTGGTTTTTTATATATTTTAATATTTTATATGTGTAAAAATATGAATAATAACATTCCTGTCATTACAATTGATGGACCAAGCGGTGTTGGAAAAAGCACCTTATGTAACATAATAGCTGATAAATTAAATTGGTGTATTTTAGAATCTGGTGTAATATATAGATTATTAGCAATAATGATATTACAACGAAATACACCTATTATTGAAGATCATATAATTACTTTAACAAAAAATTTTAATTTTTCTTTATTTAAAAAAAAAATAAATTTGCTAAATTAATTCATCTTCAGATAGTCGGAGAGATAGCTTCTAAATTAGCTACTTTTACTCAAGTTAGAAAAATTTTACTTAATAAACAAAGATGTTTTCGTAAATCACCAGGTTTAATAGCAGAAGGTAGAGATATGGGTACAGTAGTTTTTCCTGATGCTAATATTAAATTTTTTTTAAACGCTAATTTAGAAACTCGTGTTTGTAGAAGAATACAACAATTTAAAAAGATAGGATTATCTGTTAATTACAATAAATTATTGCAACAATTAAAAGTTCGTGATGAACGTGATCAAAATCGATTAATTTCTCCTTTATGCCCATCAAAAGATGCTATAATATTAGATTCTACTAATATGAAACTTTCTGAAGTAATTGAACATTCTATGAAAGAAATTAAAAAAAAAATAATCATATGATTTATAAATATATGATTTAATATAAAAATTTAAACTTTAAAAAAATAAACTTTATAATAAGGATTATTATAAGATATATAAAACAAGCTCATTTTAGCATGAAGTTAAAATGAACATTAATAAGAATTTTTTGATATTATTAATATGAATGAATCTTTTGCTCAATTATTTGAAGAATCACTAAAAGAAATTAAAACACGTCCCGGTTCTATCATTCGGGGAATTATTGTTTCTATCGAAAAAGATATAATTTTAGTTGATGCTGGTCTTAAATCTGAGTCTGCAATTCCATTGGAACAATTTAAAAATACGCAGGGTTTAATTGATGTAAAAGTTGGTGATTATGTCGATGTTGCGTTAGATGCTATTGAAGATGGATTCGGAGAGACACTGTTATCTCGTGAAAAAGCAAAAAGGCATGAAGCATGGTTGGTTTTAGAACAAGCACATGAAACATCAAAAACAGTAACTGGTATTATTAATGGAAAAGTAAAAGGTGGATTTACTGTTGAATTAAATGATATACGTGCGTTTTTACCTGGTTCCTTAGTGGATATTAGACCTATTCGAGAAACTATTCATCTTGAAGGTAAAGAATTAGAGTTTAAAGTTATCAAATTAGATCAAAAAAGAAATAACGTAGTTGTTTCACGTAGAGCTGTAATTGAATCAGAAAATAGTGCTGAAAGAAATCAACTACTTGAAAATTTACAAGAAGGTATTAAAATCAAAGGAATCGTAAAAAATCTTACAGATTATGGAGCTTTTGTAGATCTAGGTGGTGTAGATGGATTATTACATATTACAGATATGGCATGGAAGAGAGTAAAACATCCTAGTGAAATAGTGAATGTTGGTGATGAAATTTACGTTAAAATTTTAAAATTTGATAAAGAAAAAACACGTGTATCACTTGGATTAAAACAACTAGGAGAAGATCCTTGGATAGCTATTTCCAAACGTTATCCTGAAGGAGTTAAATTAACTGGACGTGTGACTAATCTTACAGATTATGGTTGTTTTGTTGAAATTGAAGAAGGTGTAGAGGGATTAGTCCATGTATCAGAAATGGATTGGACTAATAAAAATATTCATCCATCTAAAGTAGTAGCTGTAAATAATGTAGTAGATGTGATAGTTTTAGATATTGATGAAGAGCGTCGTCGTATTTCTCTCGGATTAAAACAATGTAAAATTAATCCATGGCAAGAGTTTTCTGAAACTCATAAAAAAGGTATACATGTTGTAGGTAAAATTAAATCTATTACAGATTTTGGTATTTTTATCGGTTTAACAGGAGGTATTGATGGATTAGTACATCTATCAGATATTTCTTGGACAGTTTCTGGTGAAGAAGCCGTTAAAAACTATAAAAAAGGTGATGAAATTTCAGCAGTCGTATTACAAGTAGATGCAGAACGGGAACGTATTTCACTGGGTATTAAGCAGCTGGAAGAAGATCCTTTTAACACATATGTTGCAAAATATAAAAAGGGAACAATAATTAATGGAATAATTAAATCTTTAGATAATAAACAAGTTATTGTAAATTTATCAGAAAGTATTGATGGAAATATAAAATTTTCTGAATCATCTATTCAATATGAAGAATTTACAAAAATATTTAAAATTAATGATAATATTTCAGTAAAAATATCTAATTTTGATCGAAAAAATAGAAGTATTATTTTAAATCTTCATATTACAGATAATAACGATAATAAAAAAGATATAAAAAATAAATTAAATAATAAACAAGATGATGAAACATTTTCAAATGTAATGGTAGAAGCTTTTAAAGCTGCTCAAAATACTGAATAATTACTCAAAAGTAAAAATATATTTTTTATTTTTATAATTAAAATTATGTAAAATAAATACATTTTTAAAATAGAGGGTATATGACAAAGTCAGAGTTATTCAAAAAAATTGCTAAAAAAAAAACCATATTGAAAGCAAAGTAATAGAGCGTGCTATAAAAGAAATGTTAGAACATATGTCATTTGCATTAGCTAATGGAAGGCGAATAGAAATTAGAGGATTTGGAAGTTTTTCATTGCATTATCGAGCTTCTCGTATAGGTCGCAATCCTAAAACTGGAGAAAAAGTTAAGCTCAAAGAGAAACGTGTACCTTATTTCAAACCAGGGAAACAATTAAGAAATCGAGCAAATATATATAAATAAAATATTTTAATATCTTATTTTAGAAACTAAGTTAATTTTTTTTATAAAACACTTAGTTTCTATATTTTAGAAATTTTAATTTCAATAGTATTTCAGAGAGCTCAAATGAAAAAAAATTTTATTGTGGCAAATTGGAAATTAAATGGAAACATTCAAACAATTTCTAATTTTTTAAATCATTTAAGATTAAAAATATCACTTTATTTGCAAAATAATACAGTTGTAATTGCACCTTCTACAATATATCTTGAAAGAGTTTACAATTACATTAAAGATATGAATATTTTTCTTGGTGCACAAAATGTAGATATAAACACACAAGGTGCATTTACAGGAGAAACATCTATATTGATGTTAAAAGATATTGGTGCTAAATATGTTATTGTTGGGCATTCTGAGAGACGTTTTTTACATAATGAAAATAATGAATTAATTAGTAAGAAATTTGGTTTAGTTAAAAGTTTAAATTTAATCCCTATTTTGTGTATAGGAGAAACTGAAACACAAAAAAAGAAAAATAAAACTAAAGAAATTTTAACAAATCAATTAAACGTTATATTTCAAGATTTTGGTGAGAAAGCGTTTATAAATTCAATAATTGCATATGAACCAATTTGGTCTATTGGAACAGGTATATCTGCAGATCCTATATATGTACAATCAATACATAAATTCATAAAAGATTATATTAATAAATATAATTCTAGTGATATAGAAAAAATAATTGTTCAATATGGCGGTTCTGTTAATTCTAAAAATGCTAAAAATTTTCTTGAACAACCTGATATTGATGGATTATTAATAGGTAGTGCATCTTTAATGTATGAAGAATTTTTAAAAATTCTAAAAATATCAAATGATATTTTATGTAAATAATTAATTATTTATAAATTTTTTATATATCCAACCACCTAAATTTATACCTAATATTGGTGTAATTGTAGATATTAAAAAATATGGAAAATGATGATTATATACTCCAGTAAAAGCTATCTCACCCCATCCCATTATACTTAAAAATATCCTAGGTACTAAATCATGTGCAGGATTTAAAGTAATATTATGTAAAGATTTTACAGATAAAAAATTAATAATTGCAACTAATACTCCTATTAAACATGGATTAATTTTTTTTTGCATAACAAACATTTTTTTTTTGTCATTAATTAACATAAGTATAATAATAAAAATTATTGAAATAATTATTTCTATAATAAAATCATATATAAAAATATAATTTTTTTCTGGATAAACACAAAAAATTGAAGCTAATTGAAGACTTTCTTTAGTTCCTCGTATAATATTGTACTTATGTTCAAATGATATTAATTTATTATAATATATGTAATATATCAATGTTGTAAAAAAAAAAGTACCAGATATTTGAGATATAATATATGGTAATACTTTTTTTTTATTAAATTTATCAAAAAAAGAGAGAAAAATAGTAATAGCAGGATTTAAATGAGCTCCAGATATTGAATCACTTAAATAAATTGCAAAAGATACCGAACAGCCCCAAATAATACTTATTTCATATTTGTTAAAATAAAAATCTGTTAATTTTGACGTAGCTAAACTGCCAAAACCAAAAAATATTATTAATCCAGTCCCTAAAAATTCAACAATACATTGTTGCAATATATTTTTTTTATTAAAGACATTCATTATGTCAACACCTATATAATTTTATCATAAAATTAATTTTATTTTTTAATTTAATAATAAAACTAAATATTTAGAGCGCCGGAAAAAACCGGCACTAATTTTATGTTAGTAAAGCTTTTTAGCTGTATTCAACCAATCTTTTTTAAAAGTACGTTTCATGTTTTTTAGTGCATTTTTTATATCATTAAATACCATTTTTTCATTTTGTACACCAACACATTTACCTTCATAACCTTTAATTAACAATTCTACAGCGTAAGCACCCATCCTAGAAGCTAAAATACGATCATATGCGACTGGAACCCCTCCCCTTTGTATATGACCTAATATAGTAGCTCTTGTTTCACGATGAGTTTTATTTTCAATGTATTTTGCCAATTCTTCTACATCACATATATATTCTGTTATTGCGACTATAGCATGTTTTTTGCCTCTTTCAATTCCCGTTTTTATTTCAGAAACTAATTCTTCCTTTGTATATTTGATTTCAGGAAGAACAATAAACTCGCAACCACCTGCAATTGCAGCTGCTAATGTTAAATCTCCACAATATCTCCCCATAACTTCTACAATGGAAATCCTTTGGTGTGAAGAAGAGGTATCTCTTAATCTATCAATAGCTTCAACTACTGTTTCTAATGCTGTAAAATAACCGATTGTATAATCAGTACCTGCTACATCATTATCTATAGTTCCTGGAATACTAACACACGGCATACCCATTTTTGTTAATTTTTCAGCACCTATATAAGATCCATCACCTCCAATAACAACAAGTCTATCTATTTTTCTTTTTTTAAGGTTATTAATAGCTATAGTTCGTATTTCATGTTTACAAAAGTTAGAAAATCTAGCAGAACCAAGAAAAGTGCCGCCTCTATTAATCATATCTGAGACACTATATCGATCCAACTTTACCATACGATTTTGATATAATCCTAAATATCCATCATAAATACCAAATACTTCTAATTTTTTACTTAATGCTGTTCTGACCACTCCCCTAATTGCTGCATTCATTCCAGGAGCATCTCCACCACTGGTTAATACTCCAATTCTTTTAATCATGATAATCTCGTGTTTAACTACTACAAAAATTTATTTTCTAAATATTTAATATATACAAGTATATTCATTAAAATATATTTTAATGTTTTTATTTCATATTGAAACTGATAATTGAAAAAATTTAATTTATTCTAATAATATATTTTTTCAAAAAAAATCTTCTCTTATTAAAATAAGAAGTAAAAATATTATATATTTTGATATTAAATCGAAAAATATGTTTTTAAATAATTTATTTTAAATAATACCACTTAGTGGGAATATATTTTTCATTAAATTCTAAAACAATTGGAACTGCGGTTGGAATTTCTAGTTTTATAATATTTTTATCATCAATTTTATTTAAATATTTAATCAAAGCTCTTAATGAATTACCATGCGCTACAATTAGTATTTTTTTTCTTTCTTTAAGTTGTGGATAAATGAATTGATCCCAATAAGGAATAACTCTTTTTATAGTTACTTCTAAACTTTCACCTTTAGGAAGATCATTGATATTAACATTAGAATAACGCATATCATAGCCTGGAAAACGTTTATCTTGTGTATCAATTTGAGGAGGGCTAACATTAAAACTACGTCTCCATAAAAGAACTTGTTCATGTCCATATTTTTGAATTATTTCATCTTTGTTAAATCCTTCTAAAGTACCGTAGTGTCTTTCATTTAAACGCCAAGATTTTTGAACTGATAACCAAGGTTGGTTTAATTCTTTTAAAATATATTGTAAAGTATATATTGCTCTTTTTAACATGGAAGTATGTGAACAATCAAAAAAAAATCCTTTTTTTTTCAAAAACAAACCTGTTTTTTTAGCTTCATATTTTCCATGTTTACTTAACTCTACGTCATGCCATCCAGTAAATTTATTTAATTGGTTCCATTCGCTTTCACCATGTCTAATTAATACTACTTTATTCATGATTTTATCCTCTATATTTAATTTTAGAATATATATATTGTATATATTTTAAAAAAAATATTTTAATCAATTTTTATTAATATGTCATTCTTTCTTTCGAATAAAATATATTTTTATTAATATTGAAATATTAAATATTATTTATTTAAAATAAAGATAATGAAGTAGTTAAACATATTTTAATAAAAGTACAGTTTATTTTTTTAAACACTGTACTTTTAAAATGTATAAAAAATTAAATTATTTAAATATTTTATATTGTCAAATATTAATTATAATACGATTAAAATCTTCCAATATATTTTTGATTTTATTTAAAAACATAACTGATTCTTTGCCATCAATTAAACGATGATCATAAGATAGTGCTAAATACATCATAGGCAAAATTTTAATTTTTCCATCTATTGCCATAGGACGTTCTTTAATGGCATGCATTCCTAATATAGCGGTTTGAGGCGGATTAATAATAGGAGTAGATATTAAAGAACCAAAAACACCACCATTAGTTATAGTAAAGTTACCTCCAATTAATTCCTCTAACTTTATTGTATTATTTGCACTTTTAATAACAAATTCTTTTATTTGTTTTTCTATTTCTGCCATTGATAGTTTGTCAGCATTTTTTAATACTGGAGTTATTAATCCCCTTGATGTAGAAACAGCAATACTAATATCAAAATTTTTATAAAATACAATATCTGTCTGATCAAGAGTAGCATTTATTTCTGGAAAAATTTTTAATGCTTCTACTACTGCTTTTACAAAGAAAGACATAAAACCAATACGAACACCATATTTTTTTTCAAAAGATTCATTGTATTTTTTTCTTAAAGAAATAATTGATTGCATATTAACTTCATTGAAAGTAGTTAACATGGCTGTATTATTTTTTGTTTGTAATAATCTTTCAGCTATTTTTTGACGTATTCGAGTCATTTTGACTCTATATGTATTATTTTCATTTTTCAAAATATGATTTAAATGAAGATCATTTGAAATATTTTTACAAATATCTTGTTTTCTGACAGAATAATTTACCTGATTAGATGTAATAGACTTTTCATTAGAATTATTAAGTTTTATAAAACGTCTAGCAGAGGGTGTTAAGTTACTAAACAAAAAATTATTAAAAATAGAATTAATATTTTTTTTTTCTTTATCTTTACTATTTTTTTCAATACAATTTATTTTCGCATTTGTTATTGAATCTATTTTTTTTTTTGTTTCATTGTTTAATTTAGTTATATTTCCTATGATTTGAGTTGATTTAACAATAGCACCCTTTTCTTCTAAAATACGATTTAATATTCCATTGCATGGAGCTGATACTTCTAACATTATTTTATCTGTTTCAATATCAACTATATTTTCATCGCAATATATTGTTTCTCCTACTTTTTTATGCCATTTAACTATTACGGCATCATTTACAGAGTCTGGTAGATCTGGAACAAGAATATTAATTGTATTCATTTTTTATTCCTATTAGCTAATCAATTATTAAATTTAATGCATTATATATTAATTTTTCTTGTTCTTTCCTATGTAAAATAATATGACCTACTGCAGGAGATGCAGAAGAGCTACGACCAATGTAATTCAATCTAGAAGAAGATGATAAAATATTATATAAATTATCTTTTATATACATCCATGCACCTTGATTGTATGGTTCTTCTTGACACCAAATAAAATCTTGAACATAAAAATATTTTTTTAATATATTTGACATTTCTTTTAATGGAAATGGATATAATTGTTCAATTCGAATTATAATAATATTTATTATATTATTTTTTTTTCTATATTCTAAAAGTTCGTAATATATTTTTCCAGAACAAAAAATAACACGTTTTATTTGTTTTAAATTTTTATTAATTTCATCTATTACTGTTTTAAAAGAACTATTTATTAGATCTTCTAAAGAAGAAGTAGCCATAGGATGTCGTAAAATAGATTTTGGAGTAAAAATAATCAATGGTTTATAAATATTTTTAAAGATTTGTCTTCTTAATAAATGAAATATTTGTGCAGATGTAGTAGGTATACAAATTTGTATATTATCTTGAGAACAAAGTTGAAGAAATCGTTCAATTCTAGCAGAAGAATGTTCTGGTCCTTGTCCTTCATAACCATGTGGTAAAAAAAGAACTAAATTAGATTTTTTATTCCATTTTTGTTCACTAGATGTAATAAATTGATCAATGACTACTTGAGCTCCATTGATAAAATCTCCAAATTGTGCTTCCCAAATAGTTAAAGTATTTGAAGGGTATAATGAATATCCATATTCAAAAGCTAAAACAGCTTCTTCTGATAAAACAGAATCCCAAATTTCGAATTTTCCTTGGTTTTTTTTTATATTTTGTAAGGGTATATAAATAGAACCATTATTTTGATCATGAATACAAGCATGACGATGAAAAAAAGTTCCTCTACTAATATCTTCACCGGAAAGACGACATGAAATACCTTCATTAAGTATTGTAGCATATGCTAAAGATTCAGCAGCACCCCAGTCAAATAATTTTTTTCCATTCGACATTTCAACTCTATCATTATAAATTTTTTTAACTCGTGGATGTACTTCTATAGATTTAGGAATAGTATTAATACAATTTAATAACTTTTGAATCTCTTTTAAATTTAATTTTTTTGATTTTGTTAATTCTTTTTTAATTGTAATAACATTTAAATTATCACATTGAAAATTTATATATTCTTTTGAACAAAAAACCGATTGTCCTGTTTCTAATTTATTCGAATACTTTTCTATTATTTTATTAATATCGTTTAATTTAATTAATTTTTGATTAATTAAAAAATCAGAATATATTTTACTGACAGTAGGATGATTTTTGATTTTTTTATACATGATAGGTTGAGTTACAAAAGGATCATCTACTTCATTATGCCCGTGTCTTCTATAACAAACTAAATCTATAAAAATATCTTTATTAAATTTTTTCTTGAAATCTAAAGCTAATTGAATCGAAAAAATAGCAGACTCCACATCATCAGAGTTTACATGTAAAATAGGTGATTGAATTAATTTTGCAATATCAGTACAGTATCTGCTAGATCTAAGATGTTTAGGATTTGAAGTAGTAAAACCAATTTGGTTATTAACTACAATATGAATTGTACCTCCTATCGTATATCCTTCAGTTTCAGACATATTTAATGTTTCTTGTACTACACCTTGTCCAATAATTGAAGCATCTCCATGAATATTAATAGATAAAATTTGATTTTTTAAAAGTTTTCCTTTATCTATAGAAGCTCTTGATACACCAAGAATTACTGGGTTAATTATTTCTAGATGTGATGGATTATATTCTAATTTTAAATTAATTATTTTATCTTGATATTTAATACTCGAAATACCCCCCATATGATATTTAACATCACTACTTCTTTCTCTAGATATATTAATACCAGAAAATTCATCAAATAATATTTTGGGACTTTTATTTAATACATTTACTAATACATTTAATCGACCTCTATGTGCCATACCTATAATAATATCAGAAATATTATTTTTTTTTGAGTAACGTATAATTTCATGTAATATTGTAATGAGTGTTTCACCTCCTTCTAAAGAAAATCGTTTTGTACCTGGAAATTTTTTACCTAAATATTTTTCTAGAGTTTCAGCATAAATAATTTCTTTTAATAACTTTGTTTTTTTTTGTTTTGATATTAAATTCTCTTGAAAATATAATTCTATATATTCTGTAATCCATTTTTTTTGATCTATATTATCGATATACATATATTCAAAACCAATGGTATTACAATATTTATTACTCAATTTATTAAATAAATCTATTACTTTAATTTTGTAATTTAGATTTTTTTGAAAATTAATTTCTACTATTTCTTCTAATTCATCTTTAGTAAATTGATAAAATAAAAGATCTAAATATGGATATTTTTTTTGTTTTTTCAATTGAAGAGGATCAATTAAAGATTTTTTATAACCTTTTTTTCTAAATAAACTAATCATTTTATTAATTTTTTTATACAATTGATTATTATCTTCTTGTATATGTAATTTTTGATCTAATATGTTGATATTTTCCGTAATATTTTTGTTATTAATAGATAAATTTTTAAATTCATTTTGCCATATAACATGAATAGAAGATGGATTCTTTAAAAATTTTTTATATATATATTCAATATATTTTTGATTATTAGAAGATAACCATGAGGAATTGAATAATTCTTGTAGTATTTTTTTATTCATAATTTTATCTAAATTTTAAACTAGTTATCTGTTAAATTTAAAATAATATTTTTAATTATTATATAGGATTATAAATGTCAATAAATATAACATCTAAATTATGTGTTTTATGTAACCATTTTCCTAAAGCTTTAATTCCATATTTTTCACTACAATAATGTCCTAATGCAAAAAAATGAACACCTAATTCTTTAGCAATATATATTGTTTCTTCAGAAACCTCACCTGTTAAAAAAGCATCTATTCCAAATCTGTGTGCTTTTTTAATAAAGTTTTGTCCTTTACCAGTGCACCAAGCTATACGACTAATATAATCTGGAGCATTTTCGTAAAAATGTATAGGTTTTTTTTTAAAAATTCTCTCTATTTTATTAGAAAATTCAAAACCACTTATTTTAGTGTCTAAAGAACCCCATAAAACATAAGGTAAAATTTCACCTTTAATAAAAATATTTAATTTTTTCGCAATTTGTACATTGTTACCTAGTTCTGAATGAATATCTAATGGTAAATGCCAACTATATAGATTAATATTATTCGAAAGTATGGTTTTTAATCGATTTCTTTGTACATTATGAATGTATTTAGAATCTTTATTCCAAAAATATCCATGGTGTACAATAATAGCATTAGCTTTATAATTTAAAGCTGCATTTAGTAGATCCTGACATGCACTAACACCTGTAATTATTCTATTAATAATTTTATCTCCTTCTATTTGTAATCCATTTGGAACTATATCTTCCTTATATTTATTAAATAATTTTTCATTAATAATTTTTTCTAAAATAAAGTTTTCCATATAATTTAATCTTTTTTTTCATTTATAAAGGATTGAGCTAGTTGATATACTAACAAACATTTTTCTTTACTATTTTTATAATTTATGATTGGTTTTGGATAATCTATTGTATAATTGTTTTTCGTTATCCATTCATATGGATTGTGAATATAATTATTTGGTATTAATTTTAATTCAGGAAGATATTTTTTAATAAAACAACCTAATTTATCAAAAATTTTAGATTGACGTAATGGATTAAATATACGAAAATAAGGACTTGAATCAGTCCCAATAGAAGCAGACCATTGCCATCCTCCATTATTTAATGCATAATCTCCATCAATTAAATTATGCATAAAATATTTCTCTCCTTGTCTCCAATCAATTAATAAATTTTTTACTAAAAAACTAGATGTAATCATTCTTAATCTATTGTGCATCCATCCTATTTTATTTAATTGCCTCATAGCAGCGTCTATTATAGGAAAACCAGTTGTACCAGTTTTCCAGGCATTGAAGTAATTTATATTATTTTCCCAATTAATTTTTTTTTCCCATGTGTATAATGATTGAGATTTACCAAGTAAAGGAAAATTAATTAATAAATGATAATAAAATTCACGCCATATTATTTCGTTTATCCAAGCTGAGTTAAGTATTACGAATAAATCTTTTGTTTTATATTTTTTTAAAATTATCTTTAAACACGTTCTAGCAGATATTATTCCTAAAGATAAATATGGAGAAAGCATACTTGTATTATTTAAATATGGGAAATTTCTTTTTAAAAAATAATCTTCAATTTTATAACTACAAAAATATTTTAATTTATTAATAGCTTGTTTTTCTCCGATTGGAAACAGATTTTTATTAAAATTTATATTATAATTTTGAATATGATATATTGGAAATATATTATATTTTTGAAAAATTCTTTTTTTAGGTATAGGAAAACATATTGGTATTTTTTTTAATAAATGATCTATTATTTTTTTTTTAAAAAAATAAAATTTTTTATAAGATTTATCACTTTTGTTTTTTATCTTATTAGGTTCAATTAAAACATTGTCGTGAAAACCTTTTGTAGAAATGCCGTGTATAGATAATTTTTGTATTATTAAATTATCTCTATTTTTTTCATTTATTTCATATTGATAATTATAAAATAAATTGTTAATTTTATTTTTTTGGCAAAAATATAATAGATACTCTGCTGAACTTGAAAAATCATTACATTCGTAATGATGTAAAAAAATATTTAATTTTAGCAACTCTTTTTTTAAAAGCATTACATTTTGATAAATAAAAGATATTTTTTTGATAGAAACAAAATGTTTTTGCCATTGTTTTGGAGTAAAAATAAACAATCCTATTACTTCATCTATATCAGACAAGCATGCATTATATAATGCTGTATTATCATATATACGAAGATCATTACGAAACCATATTAAGTTTTTATTCATATCGATAATTTTAAAGTTTTTGTATTTATTTGAAGATAATATTTAATTTTTATTAAAAATTTTATTTTTTCAAATAGACTCAAAATAAATAAATATCTTAAATATTAAATTAATTATAATTGAAAACAAAAAATACGTTACAAAAAATTTTCATAAATTAAATATGTTTAATTTTAAAAATATTTTTATTAATTGAATTTTTAAAGTAAAATTTATTTTTTAAAAATTTATTTTAATAAGCAGGTAAAGATATGCAAAAAATAGGTATTTTTTTTGGAAGTGATACTGGAAATACAGAAAAAATAGCAAAAATTAT
Source organism: Buchnera aphidicola (Aphis nerii) (assembly GCF_005083105.1). Classification (NCBI taxonomy): domain Bacteria; kingdom Pseudomonadati; phylum Pseudomonadota; class Gammaproteobacteria; order Enterobacterales; family Erwiniaceae; genus Buchnera; species Buchnera aphidicola. Next base: position 325,644 of record NZ_CP034885.1, on the reverse strand, counting down.
TCATAAAAAAATAGGTAAAAATAATTCTATTTTATATGATATTAGCAATTCTTCTAAAGAAGATATAGAAAATTTTAGCAATTTAATATTTGGCATTCCTACTTGGTATTATGGTGAAGTACAGTGTGATTGGGATGATTTTTTACCTATTTTAAAAAAAATAAATTTTTCAAATAAAATTGTTGCACTTTTTGGATGCGGAGATCAAGAGGATTATAGTGAATATTTTTGTGATGCATTAAGTGTTGTATATAACATTATTAAAAAAAATAAAGCAAAGGTAATTGGTTCATGGTCAACCAAGGGTTATAATTTTGATCATTCTAAAGCTTTATTAAATAAAGATCATTTTATAGGATTGACTTTAGATGAAGATCGTCAAGCAAATCAAACTGAATATAGAATTAACAAATGGATAGAAAATATTATTTTTGAATTTCATTAAAATATTTTTTAATTATTTAAAAAATATACTTTTATATATATATCAAATTATTTTAATTAATTGAGTTATTTAAATAAAAAACATATGATTGTTAAAAAAAATCAATTTAATTTACTACAAGCTGTACCCAGAGAAAAACATCGTAAAAATATTAAAATAGATCACATAAATCTTCCTTTTATAGGAAAAGACATCTGGACCTTATATGAGTTATCTTGGTTAAATATAAATGGACTACCAAGTATTGCTATTGCAAATATAGAAGTTGATATTACAAGTATAAATATTATTGAATCTAAAAGTTTTAAAATATATATAAATAGTTTTAATCAAGTTAAATTTAAAACAACTATCGATTTAATAAACCAATTAATATCTGATATAAGTCGATGTGTAAAAGGAAAGGTTTTCATAAAATTATTTAATTTAAATGAAATTAAAAACTTAGGTATATCAAAATTTCCTGGTATTTGTATAGATAAAAAAAATATATCAATCAAATCATATACTTATAATAAGTATTTACTTAAAATTTTTTCTAAAAAAAATAAATTAGTAACTGAATCTTTATATAGTAATTTATTTAAGTCAAATTGTCCTATAACTCATCAACCTGATTGGGCATCTATAAATATTATATATACCGGGAAAAAAATTAGTCATATTGCATTATTAAAATATTTAATATCTTTTCGAAATCATAATGAATTTCATGAGGAATGTATTGAACGAATTTTTAATGATATTCAAAATATATGTAATCCTAAAAAACTAACTGTATATGCAAGATATACTAGAAGAGGAGGTATTGATATTAATCCATGGCGTAGCAATACTTTTTTTAAACCTTCTTTTATTAGATTATGTAGGCAATAGAAAATATTTATTAAATATTTTATAGTTTTTTAAAAGGCAGTATTAAGGGTTTTCTTAATACTGCTATTTAAAAATTACAAAGCTAAATTTATTCTATTTAAGTGGAAATTAATGTAACTAAATCTAAAACTTTGCTAGAATAACCAGTTTCATTATCATACCAAGAAATTAATTTAGCAAAATTTTTATTTAATGATAAACCTGCCTTAATATCAAATATTGATGTTAGTTCTTCTCCGTTAAAATCTGATGATACTACTTCATCTTCTGTATATCCTAAAATTCCTTTCATTTCTTGTTTTGCAGCATTCTTGATTACAGAGCATATCTCATCATATGTAGCTGATTTTTTATAACGGACTGTTAAATCTACTACAGATACATTAGATGTAGGAACACGAAATGCTATACCTGTCAGTTTTCCATTTAAATTTGGCAAAACTTTTCCAACAGCAATAGCAGCACCCGTCGAAGAAGGAATAATATTTTGTAATGCTCCTCTACCTCCTCTCCAGTCTTTATTTGAAGGACCGTCAACAACTTTTTGAGTAGCTGTACTAGAATGAACAGTAGTCATTAAACCTTCAATAATAGTAAAATTATCATCTATTACTTTTGATAAAGGAGCTAGACAATTAGTTGTACAAGACGCATTAGATACAATATTTTCGCCTTTATATTGATCAAAATTAGCACCTTTAACAAACATAGGAATATCATCTTTAGAAGGACCAGTGATTACAACTTTTTTTGCTCCTGCTAAAATATGTTGATAAGCAGTTTCTCTCGTTAAAAAAAGACCTGTCGATTCAATTACTACATCAATTGATAAATTGTTCCACATTAATTTTTTAGGATCTTTTATAGCAGTAATTCTAATTTTTTTTCCATTAACAATAATATTGTTATTTTTTACTTCAATATTTTTTTTAAAAATTCCATGTGTAGAATCATATTTTAACATATAAGATATATATTCAGGACTCATTAAGTCATTTATTGCTAATATTTCAATATTTTCACGTTTTTGAGCTAACCGAAATAAAATACGTCCAATACGACCAAAACCATTTATAGCTACTTTAATAGTCATAGTTTTACCATTATTTTATTAGTATGTTATAAATTATTATTAAGTTTATTTATATAGAAATTTGAATTAAAAAATTAAAATTTTTTTAGTATCTTACTAGGATCTATTTTCGAAGCAAAATATGCAGGATACCAATTTGTAATAATTGCTATTACTATGGTGCCAAAAAAAATGATAATTATATCCAATAAACTTAACTTCAATAATAAAAAATTATGATAATAAATATTATTTAATAATAAATTTTTACTGAAGTGTTTTTCTAAAAAAAACATAATTTTTTTAGAACTTAAAACTGTTATTATTCCGCTGATTAAACCTATTAAATTTCCTATTAAAATAAAACGGAATCCATAATATAAAAAAATTAATTGAATTAGAATATTATTAGCACCTATACTACGTAAAATAGAAATATCTTTTATTTTTTTTGATATAGATACTAAAGATATAGATATAACACTAAAACAAGACATTACTATTAGAAAAAATAATGTAATATATATTATTGTTTTAATTTTTTTAATATCATTATATATATCTTTATAATTATTTATCCAAGTGTATAAAAAAATAGGATCTTGAATATTTTTAGCTACATCTAAAATAATTTTATTAGCTTGAAATGGATTTGACATATATAATTCAATAGTATTAATATTATTTTTTATATTCAGATTATCTTGAAAGAAAGAAAATGGAACAAGTCCCATATTAGAATTTGAAATTCCATTAGAATTAAATATAGATGTAATTTGAAAAGAAAATAATTTTATTTTATTTAATTTAAAAGAAAAATTATCATCTAATATAATTATATTAATCCAATCTCCTTTTTTTAATAGTAGTCTTTTAGATAAATCAGAGGAAAGAATGATTTGATTGTTTTTAAAATGATTATTTTGTAAAAAATTATATTTTTTTTTTTGAAAAGAAAAATATTTTTTTATATATTTAATATTTTTAAAACTTTTAATATTGAAAAATTCAATTTGATCGTCTTTAAATAAAACACTATTCATTAAAATATATGGTTCAGAATAATTAATTCCAGATACGCAATTAATTTTTTTTATAATTTTTTTCCAATGCAAAAATGGTTTATCTACTGACTTTATAATACCATGTGGTAAAGATGACAAAATATTTTTATTAACTAATATTTGAAAACCATTTAAAGCACTAATACTAATAACTAATATAAAAACACTGATAGCAATTCCTATTTTAGATAAAATAGAAATGAATAGAATTGTATGATTTTTATTACTTTGTAAGTATAATCGTTTTGCAATGAAAAAAGGTAAAAAATTCATTTAATATTTTTTTTTATGTTTAGTTGACTATTTTTAATTTCAAATAAAACATGTGCTTTTTCTGCAAGATAAAGATCATGTGTTACAATTAAAAAAGAAGTATTTAAATTATTATTTAATTCAAATATTAAATCAAAAATTATTTTTGCATTATAAGAATCTAAATTTCCAGTAGGTTCATCTGCTATTATTAATTTTGGATTATTGACAAAAGCACGAGCAATAGCAACTCTTTGTCTTTCTCCACCAGATAAATCAGTTGGATATTTATAAATTTTTTTTTCTAATCGAACTTTTTTTAATATTTCATATGATTTTTCTTTAGCTTCTTTAATACTTTTATTATTTATTAATACTGGCATTGCAACGTTTTCAAGTACATTAAAATCTAAAAGTAAATGATGAAATTGATAAATAAAACCTAAATTTATATTTCTTAATTTGGCTATTTGATTAGATGACATAGAACTTAATGGTATACCATCAAATAAAACATATCCAGAAGTAGGTTTTTCTAATCCACTAATTAAATGTAAAAAAGTACTTTTTCCAGAACCTGATTTACCAATAACAACTGCTATATCATTTTTATTTAGATAAAATGATGTTTTTTTTAATATTTGAATTTTTTTTCCGTTATCTTGATAAGATTTAGTTAGATTAATACACTGTAAAATTATACTATTCATTAGATAAAATTTTAGAAGGTGTCGATTTAGTAATATTCCAAATTGGATATAATGTAGATAACATTGAAATTAATATAAATATAATATTTACCACAAAAACTTGAAAAGGGTAAATTTCTATCGTAATATCAATATTGTCAAAAAAAATATTGATTAATTTATTTAAAAATCTTTCTTCATATATTAATATGAAACTTATTAATGTACCTAATACGTTTCCAATTATAACATTACTTAATCCTAATGTAATAAATATTAACATCATTTTTTTTCGGCATAATCCTTGTGTTTGTAAAATCGCAATAATATTTTGTTTTTCTACCATATTCACTGTCAAAGTAATAGCAATATTAAAAGTGACAATTAATAAAATTAGGATTAAAAAAAGTAACATAATATATTTTTCAATTTGTATAGCTTTAAATAATTCTCCTTCTTTTAATTGCCAATTTAAAAAAACTAAATGTTGTTTCGTTTTTTTTGATAAATTTATGTAATAATCAAATGGATCTTTTAACCAAATCCTCCAACCAGTAATGTAATTTTTATGGTAATTTAAAAAATTTAAAGCGATTTTACTATTCATTAATATTTGATAATTATCAACTTTGTTTTTCGTATCAAAAAAACCAGTTACTTTAAATGTTTTTTCATTCATTTTATTTATTAAAAAATTTTTTTTATTCCTTGGAAATGATATTAATTTAATCAAATCATTAATATGTATGTTTAATTTTTCTGCTAATTTTTTGCCTATAATTATGTTATTTTCTTTTGAATTAAGTGTATATAAAATATTTTTAATATTATAAGGATAATAATTTTTTTCTTTAAAAGAAATAATTTCACTAATACTAATATTTTTTTTATTTTCAATGAGTACTTTACTACTAATAAAACTAGAAATTTTCTGGATATTTTTTGACATTAAAATACTTTTAGGAAAATCTAATTCATTAATATAATAATTTTGGTTAGTAATAATTAAATGTGGGATAAATGATAAAATATTTTTTTTAAATTCGTTCTGAAATCCATTAAATAAAGATATTGTTATAATAATAGATGATATGCCAAAACTAACACCTATAATAGATAAAACAGTAATAATCTTTTTAAAATTTGTTAAATATGAATTCCATAAATAACGTAAACCAATAAATATATATATAGGCTTGTACATTAAGAATATCTTTTTATAGTTAAGATGTTTTTATAATGAATGTATTAATTATAATTATTTATTCAAAATTATTTTTAGTAAATCATTTTATTTTTTAATAAATAATAATATTATTTAAATTTTATTAAAAAATTTTTTAAAGAATTTAATTAACATGAAAATATTTTAATTTAATTAAATTTAATATTTGTGTTTATTTTTTAAAATTCTTAGTTAAAATTATTAAATCATTTATTACATAATAATAAAATAACTTTAAAAAAATCATTAAATTATATAATTGTTTTTAAAATATATTTCATATTTTGAAGATATATTATGGAGTAAAATATTAATTAAAATTAAAAATTTTTCATTTTATTTAAAAATATTCTATTATGAAAACGGTATTAAAAAATAAAAACTTTATTAATTATAAACACCAAAAATTACCGAATTTTTTCGAAAAAAATAAAAATCAAAAAAATTATAATGAAATTTTTTCTTTTTTATATAATTTTTCGGGAAAAACCGTGTTTTTTATAACAAAAAACGAATGTTTGATAACATTTTTAAAATTTTTAAATTTAAAAAATATTTTCCCTAAACATATAAAAAATATTTGTGATATTAATAAAAAAGCTAATTTTTTTTACATTATAGGAAATTTATATAATAGTTTTATAGATTCTAAAAAAAAATTGTTATTTATTTCTACAAAAGAAATTTTTGCATTCACAAATGAAAAAAATATTATTTCATCAACTAAAAATCAATTTTTACATCAGTTAAAAATTAATGATCTTATTATACATATTCAACATGGTATTGGAAAATATCAAGGATTGACTACGATAAAAACTTCTAGTTGTGAATCTGAATATTTAATTATTTTATATGCAGAAGAAAACAAATTATATGTTCCTATTACATATTTGCATCTTATTTCACCATATGTTGGAAAATTAGACAAAAATATTGTTTTACATAAATTAGGAAGTGATAAATGGGATAAAGAAAAAACTAAAATTAGTAAAAATTTGTGTGATCATGCAGCAATTTTATTGAATATTTATGCAAATAGACTATCTAATACAGGATTTGCATTTAAAAAAAACGAAAAACAATATAATCTATTTTGCAAAGATTTTGCATTTAAAGTTACTTTAGATCAAGAAAAAGCAATCACATCTGTATTAAATGATATGTGTAAGTCTATTCCTATGGATCGATTAATTTGCGGTGATGTAGGTTTTGGAAAAACAGAAGTTGCGATGAGAGCTGCCTTTATTTGTATATCAAACAAAAAACAAGTTATTGTCTTAGTACCAACAACATTATTAGCAGAACAACATTTTAAGAGCTTTTCAAAACGATTTCGTAATTTTTCTATAAATATAGATATATTATCTAGATTTAGAAACAAAAAAGAAAAAGAAAAAATTTTAAAAAATATTGAATCTGGTAATATTAATATATTAATTAGTACTCATAAGATTTTATTTGAATTTATTAAATGGCATGATATTGGTTTATTAATTATTGATGAAGAACATCGATTTGGTGTTATTCATAAAGAAATAATTAAAAAAGTATATTCTCAAATTGATATATTGACTTTAACAGCAACACCTATTCCTCGTACCTTAAATATGGTAATGAATGATATTAGAGATTTATCAATTATTGCTAATCCTCCAGCAGAAAGAAAAGAAATACAAACTTTTATAGAAGAATATAATCCTACTTTAATTAAAAAAGCAATTTCTAGAGAAATATCTCGAGGAGGACAAGTATATTATATATACAATAAAGTTAAAGGAATTAATGAGATAGCTATAAAATTATCAAACTTACTTCCTAATACTAAAATTAAAGTAGGGCATGGTAAAATGAGTAATATTGAATTAAAAAAGATAATGAATGAATTTTATCAAAATAATTTTGATATATTAGTTTGTACAACCATTATAGAAAGTGGAATTGATATACCTAAAGCTAATACTATTATTATCGAAAATGCAGATCATTTTGGATTATCTCAATTACATCAACTTAGAGGTAGAATTGGACGTTCTAAAAATCAAGGATATGCTTTTTTTCTTGTTAATAATTTAAAAAAAATTACAATAGATGCTAAAAAAAGATTAGAAGCAATTTTTTTAACAAATAACTTTGGTGGAGGATTTAATTTATCTAACAGAGATTTAGAAATTAGAGGAATAGGTGAATTACTTGGAAAAGAACAAAGTGGTCATATCAATAGTATAGGAATTAATTTATATATGAAATTATTGAATAAAACTGTTAAACTTTTTAAAAACGGAGAAAAAAAAGTATTTTTAGACAATTTATTTAAAAAATCAGATGTTGAACTACATGTTACTTCATTACTACCAAAAAATTATATTAATGATATTCATCAACGTTTATTTTTTTATGAAAAAATTGAAAATGCTAATAATGAAAAAGAAATAGAAAACATATATTTTGAAATCTTGAATCAATTTGGTAAATTACCAAAATTTTCTGAAAATTTAATATTAATTGCTAAAATTAAATTATTGACAAAAAAAATCGGAATTTCACATATTAAATCTAATAAAAGTATAGGAATTATAAAATTTAATGAAAATAATAAAATCAATATGGAATACTTGCTTGCAATATTTCAAAAAGAGCCAAATCTTTGGAAAATGATAAGCCCTACAGAGTTAAATTTTTTTCATAATTTTGAAGATGATTCTTTGCGTTTAAATTGGATTTTAAAATTACTAAAAAATCTTGGAAAAAAATCTATTATATAAATATTAATTTAAAAATTAATATATTATTTGAGTTTAAATTATTTTTAATAGAATAATTACATTATATTTCAAGAATTAGTTGAGAGGAATAAATGATTATGAAACAAATCGTATATATTGCTAATTCAAAAAGTCAAAATATAGATGTATGGAAATTCTATGTTGATGGAAAAATGGAATTAATTCAAAAAGTTAATACTGATGGACACGTACAACCAATGAATTTTATTAAATCTAAAAATTTATTATATGTTGGTGTACGTCCTAAAAACCGTATACTTGTTTACAATATAAAAAATAATGGTAATTTAGAAAAAAAAAACGAAATTGAGATACCAGGAAGTCCTAATTATATTTCATTTGATTTTAATAAAAAATTTTTATTTTGTAGTTCATATCATCATAATTCTTTAAGTGTTATACCATTAAATAATGATGGTTTTCTTAAAGATCCAATTCAAATTATTCATAATATTAAAGGTTGTCACGCAGCATTATTAAATATTAAATATAACATATTATTTGTCACTGCTTTAAAAGAAGATTATATTTATTTATATCAATTAACAGAACATGGTGTATTAAAAAATACAGAACAAAAATTTATTCAAACTAAATTAAAATCGGGACCTCGTCATATTACATTTTATCCCAATGGGGATTTTATTTATACTATAAATGAATTAAATGGTACTATAGATGTTTGGAAAATATCTATACAAAAAAATATACCAAAAATACAAAACATACAAAATATATCAATAGTAGAAAAAAATATAATTTCTAATAAATATTGGTCTGCTGATATTCATTTAACATCAAATGGCAAATTTTTATATGTTTCTGATAGAGTATTAAATAGTATTTCACTTTTTCATGTAAATGAAAATGATGGTAAAATTTCTTTTTTTAAAAAATATTCTACAGAAAAACAACCTAGAACATTTTGTATTGACGTTTATAATAAATATGTCATAGTTGCTAGTCAAACATCTAATAGATTTACTGTATATAGTATTAATCAAAAAAACGGAGATTTAAATAAATTAAATACATATTTCACATCAGGAGAAGAGCCACTATGGATACTTGCCTATAAAATTTAAAAACTTTTGAATAAAGTATTCTCATCTAAAGATTTTTTAATAACATCAGTAAGTTTTTTTAAATTCTTTGTACTAATAATATAAGGTGGTACAATATAAATTAAATTTTTAAAAGGTCTTATCCAAACTCCATTTTTTACAAAAAATTTTTGTATTAGTTCCAAATTTACTTGTTGTTTACATTCTACGACGCCTATCGCACCTAAAACTCGGACATCAATAACTCTAGAATGATCAACTAAAGGCAATAGGTTTTTATCAAGCTCTTTTTCAATATTAATAACTTGTTTTTTCCATTCATTTTTTTTTAAAATTTTTATATTAGCGTTAGCTACAGAACAAGCTAATGGATTCCCCATATACGTTGGTCCATGCATAAAACAACGAATATTACTTTTGCTAATAGTATTAGCGATATTTCTTGAAGTTAAAGTGGCAGCTAATGTTATTGTACCACCAGTCATAGCTTTACCTAAACATAATATATCAGGAATAACATTAGCATGTTGAAAGGCAAAAAATTTTCCAGTTCGACCGAATCCTGTAGCAATTTCATCAAAAACCAATGGTATTGAATAATTTTTACATAATTCTTCAACTTTTTTCAAAAACATAGGATGATAAAATTTCATTCCTCCTACACCTTGCACTATAGGTTCTAATATTACACCAGCTATATTTAATGTATTTTTTTCTATTATTTTATGAAACGATGTAATATCATTAGAGTTCCATTCTTCATTAAACTTAGAATTAGGGGAATTAGCAAATAAATTTTTTGGTAAAAATTGATTGTATATTTTATGTATAGAATTATCAGGATCAGAAATAGACATAGCACCAAAAGTGTCACCATGATATGAATTTCGAATAGTTAATATTTTTGTTCTATTTTGTCCTAAAGATTCCCAATATTGTATTAACATTTTTATTGCTACTTCAATAGCTATAGATCCAGAATCTGAAAGGAAAATACAATCTAATTTTTCTGGAGTTAATTTAATTAAATTTCTACAAAGTGAAATAGCTGCAGGATGTGTTATTCCACCAAACATAACATGAGATATTTTTTTGATTTGTTTTTTTAAAGATTTATTTAATATAGGATGGTTATATCCATGTATAGTAGACCACCATGAGGACATTCCATCTATTATATTTTTCCCGTTTTTTAATTTTAAATATACTCCTTTAGCTGATATAACAGAATAACAAGGAAGTGGTTTTAAAATTGAAGAATATGGATGCCAAATATGTTTATTATCGAATAATATATCAGATTGACTCATTATAATTTATATCTAAAAACATTGAATATCTTATTATAAGCGTTTAATTAAATAAAACCATATTTTTTTGGAGATAATATGAAACAAAAATGGACTCTAAAAGATACAAAATTATTGTTTGAAAAACCTTTTTTTGATCTTGTTTTCGAGGCTCAAAAAAAACATCGTGAACATTTTAATCCAAATAAAATACAAATTAGTACATTATTATCTATTAAAACTGGTGCATGTCCTGAAGATTGTAAATATTGTCCTCAAAGTGCAAGATATAAAACAGGATTAAAAAAAGAACCATTATTAGAATTAAAACAAATTTTAAAATCTGCAGAGCATGCTAAAGCTTCAGGTTCTACTCGTTTTTGTATGGGCGCCGCTTGGAAAAATCCTAATGAAAAAGATATTCCATATTTGGAAAAAATTATTAAAGAAGTAAAAAAAATGGGCATGGAAACCTGTATGACTTTAGGTACAATTAATAATATTCAAGCAAAAAAATTGTCAAATGCAGGTTTAGATTTTTATAATCATAATTTAGATACATCACGTAAATTTTATAAAAATATTATTACCACGAGAACATACGAAGAACGTTTAAAAACTTTAAAAATAGTACGTGATGCTGGAATGAAGGTTTGCTCTGGAGGAATTATTGGACTTGGAGAAAAAAAACAAGATCGGATGGAATTGCTAATGGAATTATCTAATCTTCCTATACAACCTGAAAGTGTTCCTATAAATATGTTAGTTAAAATACCAGGTACACCAATGGAAAAGAATATAGATGTAGAACCATTCGATTTTATTAGAGTTATAGCAGTTACTCGTATTATGCTTCCAAAATCTTATATTAGATTATCAGCAGGTCGAAATGAAATGAATGATCAAACACAAGCAATGTGTTTTATGGTTGGAGCAAATTCCATTTTTTATGGATGTAAACTATTGACTTCAAAAAATCCAAAAGAAGAAAGTGATCTAAAACTTTTTAAAAAATTAAATTTACTACCAGATTATAAAAAAAACAACGTTAAAAAAGAAAATGAATTTAATTTTTCTTCTTCACAATTGACAAAAACAAAATACTATAATGCTGCATTATAGGAATAAAAAATATAAAAAATATTTTCAAATAATAAAATAATTATTAATTGAGTAACCGACCATTATATTCTTGTATTAATTATGTAATTAAATACAAAGAATAAACTGGTTTGAGTTACTATTTCAAACCTATAAATTCAATATATTTTAAAAATAATTTTATTTAAAATATATAATTTTTAAATAACATAAACAAAATATGATAAAAAAATTTTTTATTACTGGAACTGATACAAATATAGGAAAAACCACGATAAGTGGTATTTTATTAAAAAAAGCAAGTAACTTTGGTTATAAAACAGCAGGTTATAAACCAATATCGTCTGGAATTAAAAAATATAAAAATAAAAATTCCTATACCATTAAAAATACATATCAATTTATTAATGAAGATGTTGTTATTTTAAAAAAAAATAGTTCTGTTAAGCTAAGTTATAATGAAATTAATCCAATTTCATTTTTTGAAAATGCACCACCTAATATATTAAGTCTTATAAAAAATAAAAAAATAAAAAAAAAGGATTTATCTTTTGGTTTAAAAAACATTGCCCAAAAATCTAATTGGATTTTAATTGAAGGTGCAGGTGGATGGTATACGCCTATATCTGATAAATATACTTTTTCCGATTGGGTTAAAAAAGAAAAATTAACAGTTATTTTAGTTGTAGCAATAAAATTAGGATGCATTAATCATGCTATTTTGACTGAAAAATCTATCCTTTCCGATAATTTAAAATGTGGTGGATGGATTGCTAATAATATTTTTCCAAAAAATAAATATAATTCATATTATATCCAAACTTTGTTAAGTTATATTAAGTCGCCGTTATTAGGAATAGTTCCTTATTTTAAAAATACAAATGAAATAAATGTGAATAACATAAATATTTTATTACCTGAATAAAATATATTTTTAGCAAAATTAATATTATATTTAACAAAGATGGACATATTTATAAAATTTAAATATAAACAGGGTATTTAGAACAAAGATCTAAAACTTTGTTTTTTATTTTAAAAATATTTTTTGTATTATTAATATCATTTAAAATACTTATAATCCACGATGTAACTTGTGAAACTTCTAGTTCTTTAAAACCTCTTCTTGTAACAGCAGGTGTTCCAATACGTATACCTGAAGTAATAAAAGGACTTCTAAAATCATTAGGAATTGTGTTTTTATTAACAGTAATATTAGCTTTTCCTAAAGCAATATCAGCATCTTTACCTGTAATTTTTTTATTTGTTAAATTTACTAAAAATAAATGATTACATGTTTTTCCTGAAACAATTTCATATCTTTCTTTTAAAAATATCTCTACCATTATTTTCGCATTTTTTAAAATTTGTTTCTGATATATTTTAAAACTTGGTTCTAAAGCTTCTTTAAAAGCAATTGCTTTTGCAGCAATTACATGCATAAGTGGCCCACCCTGTCCACCTGGAAATACAGATAAATCTAATCGATTATAAAATCCATTATCTCCATGTTTAGCTAAAATAACCCCTCCCCGAGGGCCTGCTAATGTTTTATGTGTTGTACTAGTTACAACATGTGCATAATCTATAGGGTTAGGATAAAGTTGTGTAGCAATTAAACCAGCAACGTGTGAAATATCAACAACCAAGTAAGCGTTAACTTCATCAGCAATATCACGCATTTTAGACCAATCACAAATGCCAGAATATGCCGAAAAACCACCAATTATTATTTTAGGTTTATATTTTTTTGCTAATTGATGTATCTCTGTATAATTAATTTCTCCATCTTCAGTAATTCCATACATGATTGCTTTATATAACTTCCCTGAAAAATTAACAGAAGAACCATGTGTTAAATGACCCCCATGAGATAAATTGAGCCCTAAAATTACATCTCCTGGTTTTAAAAGAGCCGTATAAACAGCAAAATTTGCTTGAGATCCTGAATGAGGTTGAACGTTTGCATAATCTGCATTGAATAATTTTTTTACGCGATTAATTGCTAATTGTTCTACAATGTCTACATATTTACATCCACCGTAATATCGTTTTCCTGGATAACCTTCTGCATATTTATTAGTTAATTGCGAACCCTGTGCTGACATTACATAATTACTAGCATAATTTTCAGATGCAATTAATTCTATATGGTTTTCTTGTCTTTTATTTTCTTGATTAATAGCTATCCATAATTCTGGATCATATTTTTTAAAATCTATATGTTTATTAAACATTTTTTTCCTAACTTAAAAGTTAAAAATAATTTTTTATCTTGTAAAAAAAACTATTTTCTAAAAATATTATTAATTTTTTTTATTAATTCATCTTTTAAAAGATAAAATTCTTTTTCTGTTTGTAATTCTTTTAGTAAATAACATTTTTTTTTAATTTCCTTTGTACCTATTAAAATCGCTATACGAGAGAGTGACTCAACAGCATGTTTTATTTTTTTTGAAAGGTTAAAATTTGAAAAATTTACAAATATTTTTAGTTCAGGATATATATTTCTTATGTCTTCTGATAAATTAATAGCATGAATTTTATTTTCTTCTCCTATAAAAATAATATAAATATTAATTTTTTCTGATTTAACAGAAAAAATATTTAAATATTTTATTAATAAAATTAAACGTTCTACTCCTATAGCAAATCCTATTGCTGATGTTTTTGGACCTCCTAATTCTTCAACTAAAGAATTATATCTACCTCCAGCACAAATAGTATTTTGAGATCCTAATTTGTCAGTTTTCCATTCAAATACAGTATCATTATAATAATCTAATCCTCGTATTAAATTAGGATTGTGTTTATATTTAATACCACATAAATTAATTAAATAACATAAGTTATTAAATTGATTTAATGAATTTTTATTAATATAATCAATTAATAATGGAGCTTTTTTTAATATATTTTGAATGTATAAATTTTTAGAATCTAAAATCCGTAACGGATGAGTATATAAACGATTTTTAGATTCTTCATCTAAAAAAGATTCATTTTTTTTAAGAAACGATAGTAATTTATTTTGATATTTCATTCTATCTGATTGTGAACCAATTGAATTTATTTCTAAATAAACATCTAAATTAATACCAAGCATTTTCCATAAACGATTTGTTAATAAAATAATTTCTAAATCAATATATATTGTACTTATTCCAAATACTTCTGCACCTAATTGATAAAATTGACGATATCTTCCTTTTTGAGGTCTTTCATATCTAAACATAGGACCTAAATACCAAAATTTTAAGTTTTTTTTAGTTAATAAATTGTTTTGTATGATAGCTCGAACACAACCTACAGTTCCTTCAGGTCTTAAAGTTAAACTATTTTTTCTCTTATCAAGAAAGGAATACATTTCTTTTTCTATAATATCGGTAACATTTCCAATTACTCTTTGAAAAATTTCTGTTTTTTCTAATATAGGAAGTTTAATTTCCTCATAAGAATAACTATTTAAAATTTTTTTAAAAATTTTTTCTAATTTATTCCAAATCTCTAAATCTTCACAAAAATAATCATGCATGCCTCTAATAGAATTAATTTTTTTATTCACTATAATCTCTTATCTGTAAATATATTTATAAAATATTAAAAACTAAGTGTAACTATTATTTATAATTTTTGTTTTTTAATTCATCTGATTTTTTTCGAATATACATTTCTAGTTCTTGAACTATATTTTCATTGTTTAGTTTATTTTTCTGACGTATTCCATCTTTATAAAATCCACTAGTTTTATATCCTCCTGTTACTCCTAAAGTAGACATTTGAGCTTCTCCTATACCATTTACAACACATCCAATAATAGAAACATCCATAGAAACTTCTATGTCTTCTAGTTTCTTTTCTAACTCCTCGACTACTTTAATTACATCAAACTCTTGTCTTGCACAAGTAGGACATGCAATAAAATTAATACCTCGAAATCTAATTCCTAAAACTTTTAAAATATCATAACCTACTTTTACTTCTTGGACAGGATCGGCAGCTAAAGATATTCTTAAAGTATCTCCAATACCATCTAATAATAATAAAGCGATTCCAATAGATGACTTAACTGTTCCATTTCGAAAACTTCCAGATTCTGTTATTCCAATATGTATTGGTTGTGTAATTTTTTTTGATAACATCTTATTTGCTTTAATTGCAGAAAAAACATCAGATGCTTTTACACTGACTTTAAATTGATTAAAATTTAAACTATCTAGATATTCTACATTTCTTATTGCCGATTCTACTAAAGCTTCTGGAATAGGAGATTTGTATTTTTTTAATATATCATCTTCCAAAGAACCAGAGTTTATACCTATTCTAATAGGAATATTATTATATTTAGCACAATTAACTATTTCATTAATTTTTCTTTTTTTACTAATATTACCAGGATTAATTCTTAAACAATCTGCGCCATATTCTATAGATTTAATAGCAAGTCTATAATCAAAATGTATGTCTGCTATTAATGGGATATCTGTTTTTTTTTTAATTATTTTAAATGCTTCTGCTGCTTCTTGTGTTGGGACAGAAATTCTTATAATATCTACTCCTACTTTTTTTAATTGATTAATTTGATTAATTGTATTTATAATATCTATTGTTTTTGTATTGGTCATAGATTGTACAGAAATCGGCGCATTATTTCCAATAGGCACATTTCCTACATAAATGCGATCAGATTTACGTCTTGTAATAATTTTATATTTATTCATTTTTTTATATATTATTAATATTATAGAAATATTTAATTTTAAACTACATTTAATATAAAACCAAATTAAACGTAATATATAATATTGTTTTAATAATTATAAATTATTTTTACTATAATTAATTACGTTACCAGTTAATTGACCACAAGCAGCATTAATATCTTTTCCTCTATTTTTACGAATTGTTGTATTAAATCCTTTATTTCTTAAAATATTTGCAAAAGTATTAATTCTATTTGTAGTGCTAGATATAAAATTTGAATTTTTAAAAGAATTCCAAGGAATTAAATTGATTTTACTAGGTATTTTTTTTAAAATATCAGCCAATTCATATGCATTTTCTATTGAATCATTAATATTTTTAAGCATGACATATTCTATAGTTACTCCATTATGATTTGCACTAGAATTTTTTAAATATCTAGATACTGAATTTAAAAGAGATTCAATATTATATTTTTTATTAATTGGCATAATAAGATCTCTAATAGAATTGTTTGAAGCATGTAAAGAAACTGCTAAATTAACATCAATTTTTTGGCTTAATTTATCTATTGCTGGTATAATTCCTGCAGTGGATAAAGTAATACGACGTTTAGATAACCCGAATCCATTCTTATTTAAAATAATTTCTAATACTGTAACAACATTATTTAAATTTAGTAATGGTTCACCCATTCCCATAAAAACTATATTAGTTATTTTTTTGTTTTTTAATTTTTTTTTAGCTTGTAAAATTTGTGAAACAATTTCAGAAACAGTTAAATTTCTATTAAAACCTTGTTTTCCCGTTGCACAAAAATCACATTTTAAAGAACAACCAATTTGAGATGAAATACAAAGTGTAGATCGTTTTTCTTCTGGTATATAAACTGTTTCTACTTTTTGATTTTTTAAAGATGTAATCCATTTTATTGTGCCGTCAGAAGATATCTTTTCTTCTGAAAAATTTGATATATTTATATAAGAATTTTGATTTAGCTTTTGTCGAATAATTTTACTAATATTTAACATTTTATTGAAATCATAACAATGATAGTTATAAATCCATTTCATAATTTGTTCAGAAGTAAAATTTTTTGCCCCCATAGATGTTAAAAATAATTGCATTTTTTTAGGACTTAAATTTAATAAATTAATTTTAGAGTTTAAAATACTTAAATTAATATTTGTATTCATGCAACACACCTTAATTTAAATAATTATCTTATGTTAATTAAAAAAATAAAAAACTATATTAAATAAATTTAATTAATAATTAATTGTTATAACACAAATTAATTTAAAAGATTTAAAATATTAAATATATTTAAATTATGATATTATTATTTTTGATATATAACATATATAAATTATTTTTAATTAGGAGAATTTCATGCATCCGATGTTAAATATTGCAATTCGTGCAATTCGAAAAGGAGGAAATATTATTATACAGAATTATGATGCTCAAAAGTTTATTAAAGAAAATATTGAAAAAAAACAATATTTTATTAAACAAGTAATGTATAAGACATATCAAGCCATTAGTGAGATTATTTATAAATATTATCCAAGTCATACTATTATTAAAAAAAACACAGATTATATAGAAAATGATAAAAAAATTTTATGGATTGTCAATGAATTAGACGGAAAAAAAAATTTTATTAAAAATTTTCCGCATTTCTGTATATCAATAGCAGTAATAATCAAAAAAAATATAGAAATATCTGTAATATATGACCCTATAAAAAATGATTTATTTACCTCAGTTAGAGGACAAGGTTCACAATTAAATGGATATCGCACACGTTGTACTAATATAAGTACTTTAAATGACACTATTATATCAACTAATTTAATTTTCGAACAAATACAGTCTCAATCTTATTTTGAAATATATAAAAACTTTGTTTTATCTGGAATTTCATTTAGATATACTGGTTCAACTTTACTAGATTTAGCATATGTATCTTCCGGAAAAATAGATTGTTTAATTATTGATTGTAATTTATTAAATTCTACTAATTTTATTGCAGGACAATTGCAAGCACGAGAATCTGGATGTTTAATAAGTCATTTAAAAGAAACAAGTATTAATTTTACTTTACGTTTAACTAGTAGCCCTAAATTTATCAAATTAATTACCGAAAAAATAGGTGAACATTTTAAATTAACAGTATAATTTATATAAATATTATAATTGTCATTTATTACAAAAATGCCATTTATTTTTAATGAAAAAGCTAACAAACCTGTAAATTTACCTTCTTTTTTAGAAGAAATATATTGTTTATTATTTGATTTATCAAAACAAATTATAGTTTTATTACCATTTTTATCTATTTTTGGAGCATCAGCTAAATAATGTAATTCTTTAAATAATAAATATTTAAATTTAGCTAATTTTTTTACGAATAGAGATCTATTTTCTTTTAATTTTCGAAAAGTATGAGCAGCAAAAAAATACCAGATATTCCTTCTCTTAAAACAAACCATATATTAGATTTAGTGTATAATATTTCTGAAAATGGAATAGGTTTAAATTTAGGTTGCGATATATCACTGTTAGCTAAAGTTTTTCTTATATTTTTTCATGCATTGTTAATACACATAAAAATACACCAAATTTCCCAAATTTTAATAATATGTTATTTTTATATTTATCACAAAATAATGTTTTAGATAAACAAATAGAAGTTTGAAATTTTCCATTTTTAATATAATAAATTGTACATATAGAACTATTGTTACAAATATAAATTTTTAAATTTGCATTAATCAAATAATCATCTATTATAGTATTACATTTTTACATTTTTTTCTTGTTTTTTTATTTCGATATCATTTGTTTTAATTGAATTAATTTCATTTAAAGGAATTAAATTTATAGTATTTTTACAACGTTTTTTAGGTTTTAAATTGTATCCTGAACAAATTTAAAAAACACCTGGCATTGCTTTTTTAATTCCCATCTTTTTATTACATACAGAACAATTAAGATCTGTTAATATAGTAATATTATTTATCATTCCGCCTTTTTCTAGAAGTTTTTTGCTTGTTCAAATTGTTTAACAAAATTTTTAAAAAAACATCTAAAACATTTTTCCAAGAAATTTTATTATCAGAAATTTTGATTAAGATTTTTTTTATATGAGAGTTAAAATTATAATCAACTAAATTAGTAAAATATTTTTTTAATTGGTTAATCAAAACTTTACCTATTTTTGTAACATAAAATTTATTTTTTTTAACTTTTAAATATCCTTTTTCTTTACTTTTTGTTGTTATACTTGAATAAGTAGAAGTTTTCCGATTCCTTTTTTCTATATTTCTAGAACTAATGATGTTTCATTAAATCTAGAATATAGTTTAGTTAAGAGTTGATGTGTAAAAAATTCATTTAAAAATAAAGCATCACCTATTTTAAGATTTTCAAAATTTGAAAATTTAGATTTAATTAAACTAGATTTATTTACTAAATTTGTACAACCTGGAAATATTATCAAATTTTCAGACGTTTTTAACGTAAATTTATCTACTAATCCTTTTATTAAAATAGATTTGTATTTTTCTGACTTCATTTAAGAATCTATAAATTAATTCCAAATTAATTTATATAATTTAATAGCATTAATACGTATTTTATCTGGCATAATATTAATACTATTTATATTTGTTGGATGTATTGCTTAATTTGTTTCTTGAAAATATTTTTTATTTATATATGTATTAGATATTTTAGGTAAAAAATCAGTATTACTAGCATTTTTTTACATAATTTCTTACTTTTTTAATTGCATATTGACTTAATAAAAAAGAATCAGTTCTTATATAAGTTATATATTTTTCTTCATATAATTTTTGTGCTAAAAACATTGTTTTTTTGCACTAAAACCTAAATTCATACTAGATGATTGTTGTGAGTTAGATGTAATAAATGGGGGGTACTATTTTTTATATAAAATTTTTATTTCATCTTATCTTTCTACTATAATTCTAACAGCTACTGATTGTACTCTACCTGCAAACAAACCTTTGCAAATTTTTTTTCACAATAAAATAAAAGTGAAATCCATATATCCTATAATTCGATCCATACATCTACGATCTTATTGAACATAAACTCAATGCATGTTAATTTTTCCAGTATTTTGAAATGATTTATCAATCGAATGTTGATTGATTTCACTAAAAACCACTCGAATAAACTTAGAAGTATTTTCTCTAATTACTTCTTGCAAATACCAAGCTTATTGCTTTACCTTTACAATCTAAATTGATAGCAAGATATATACGATCAACCTGATTGGCAATTTTTTTAATTTATTAATTATTTTTTCTTTACTAGTTAAAATATCATATTCAATTTTCCAATTTTCATATGGATCAACACCTATTCTTTCAATTAATTTTTTTTATTTTTTTAGATTAATTACTTATTAAATCTCGTACGTTATTAATACTATATTTTACTATATATTTATTATTTAAGTATTGATTTATAGTTTTTATTTTGACTGATGATTCAACTATAAATAAAGATTTAAACATTGTTCTAATCCAATAAATATATGAATGAAATATTGTTATTTTAGTGTAATTGGTTTTTTAATTTTAAATAACATATAAAACATAAATAAAGAAGATAAATATTATTTTATTTTAAATAACAAATGTTTATTTTATTAAATAATTTAAATATATTACTTAATTAAATTACATAAATTATTTAATGATGTATAATTTAATTTTTTCCATTCGCCTTCTTTTAAATTTTTTGGCAAAAAAACGTTACCGTATCGTACTCTAATTAATTTATTTACTTGACACTTAATTGCATGAAACATCAATCTAACTTCTCGATTTTTACCTTCACATAAAATTCCTTTAAACCAATTATTTTTACTTTTATTTTTTGAAATAAGTTGAATACTTTTAAATGAAACATATCCATTTTTAATTTTAATTCCATTTTTTAAAGTATCTATCGTATTTTTGTTTATTGTTCCAAAAACACGTATGTAATATTCACGTTCAATTTGATTCTTTGGATGCATAAGTTCATTTGCTAATTCTCCATTATTTGTAAATAATAATAATCCTTTGGTGTTAATATCTAATCGTCCAATACTAATCCATCTACTCAAATTTAAAACAGGTAATTTATCAAATACTGTTGAACGTTTTTGTGTATCATTTCTAGTACAAATTTCACCTATAGGTTTATTATAAATAATAACTTTTAACTTTTTGTTTTTTTTAAAAACTACTTTTTGTTTATTAATAAAAATTTCTCCAGGATTATTTTTATCTAAATATTGTCCGATGTTTGCTTTTTTACCATTTACTAATATATTTCCTTTTTTAATATTGAATTCTATTAAACGACGTGAACCATATCCTAAATTAGAAAGAATTTTTTGTATTTTTTCTGTCATTGAAAACGCCTTTTAATATTTTTAAAAAAATCCATTGGAAGTAATGTTAATAATATCCCTACAAAAAGTGGTAAAATAAACCATAATTCATATAAAAAAAATGTTTTTTTATAAAAATAAACTTCTAAAGTATATGAGATTAAAGGAAAAACTAAAAAAACAGTAGAAGCATAAAAAGAACTAACTTTTTGTTGTAAATAAAAATAAGATAAAATACCAAGAATACCAGAAAAATATCCAAGATAAAAAATAGCTAAAATTGATTTATTAGAAAATGTATTAAAATTAGGATTTTCTAAAAACCAAGAAATAGTAGATAAAAGTATTCCAGATATTAAAGATGGCAATGCATTAAATGTAATTACGGATATATTAGTACATTTTTTTTTACACTGTATGTAAATTAACGCATGACTAACTAATGCTAAAATTAAAGCTAAAATTCCTTTCCATTGAGAAAAACATGATGATTTTAAATCGATAAATAAAATAAAAAACAATGTAATTAAAGCTATAAATATCCCTATTTTTTTAAAAAAATTTATTTTTTTTTTAAAAAAAAAGCAGAAAGTATTAATACAACAACTGGCATATTTGAAAAAATAACTGATGCAATAGAAGAACTTACATATTTACCTCCATATAACATTAGTGTAAAGGGTATTGAAAAATAAAAAAAAGAAATAAAAATTTGAAAATTTCTTTGACCATGTGGAAACAAAAGCGGTGCTTTTATAATATAAGATAAAAGAATAAGTAAAGGAGATGCAATTAAAAATCGTATTCCAGTAGCAAATAGTGGAGGAATTGTTTCTACAGCAATTTTCATAGCCATCCAAGTAGTCCCCCAAGTAATTGAGACTAAGGAAAATAATAATATTATTATTTTATTCATTTTAAATTTCCAATAATAAAATTATCATAGTATGACATATTAAACGATATATCATTATGAATAAAAAATATTTGAAAGATAAATATTATAAATAAAGTTTTTTAAAATTTAAATTGAATTATTTAACTTAATCGATTATTGTGAAAATCACAAAAAATACTAATTTTAATTAAAATTTTTAAAGGTTATCAATGCAAAATGTATTTAAAAAAATATATAAATTAAAAACATTAGGTCAAGAAGAAAGTTATAAATTATTTAAATCTGTTATTTCTGGCGAAATAGATGAAATAAAATTATCATCTATTTTGACAGCTATGCACATGCGCCAAGAATCAATTGAAGAAATATTAGGTTCAATTTATGCTTTTTTAGAAACAATGAAGTTGTTTCCTAGACCTAATTATCTTTTTTCTGATATAGTTGGAACAGGCGGAGATAATAAAAATACAATTAATATTTCAACTGCTAGCGCTCTTGTTGCATCTTACTGCGGATGTAAAATTATTAAACATTGTAATAAAGGTGTTTCAAGTACGTCAGGTTCATCTGATCTTTTAAAAAAATTTAAAATTAATTTAAATCCATCCTTAAAAAATTTATTAAGAACGTTAGATAAATTAAATATTTGTTTTTTATTTGCACCTAAATATCATGATGGTTTTCAATATGTTTCTAATATTCGAAAAGTTTTAAAAATTAAAACTATTTTTAATTTATTAGGACCATTTTTAAATCCTGCTCGTCCCTTTCATACAGTTATAGGCGTGTATAAACAAGATTTAATACATCCTATGATTAAAATTTTGAAAAAGTTAAAATATCAACACGGTATCATACTTCATAGTGATGGAACTGATGAAATTACATTAAATGGTATCACATATGTTTCAGAATTATTAAATAAAAAAATTTATTCATATCAATTAGAAGCAAAAGATTTTGGTTTAAAAGAACATTCTAAAAAAATATGTACAGTCAGTTCTACAGAAGAAAGCTATGATATTATTAAAAAAGTCATGCAAGGAAAAGGAGACCAATTACATGAAGAATTAATTGCAGCAAATGTTGCAATCTTATTAAAAATTTTTGGATATACAGATTTAAAAAAAAATACAAAAATGGTATTAAATAAAATTCGTAGTGGTGAAATTTATAAACATATAATTAACATTTCTAATATGTTAAAAGAAGAAAAATAAATATGCAAGAAACAATACTTAATAAAATTATAATAAATAAATTAGAATGGATTAAAGATAGAAAAAAAAAAGAACCTTTTAAAAATATTAAAAATAAAATTAATATAAATACTCGTAATTTTTATAGTGTTTTAAAAAATAAAAATCCTAGTTTTATATTAGAATGCAAAAAATCTTCTCCTTCTTTAGGAATTATTAAAGAAAATTTTAATTTAATTGAAATTTCTAATGTATATAAAAAATATGCTTCGGCAATTTCAGTGTTAACAGACGAAAAATATTTTCATGGAAACTTAAAATTTATAAATATTGTAAAAAACAATGTTAATCAGCCAATTTTATGTAAAGATTTTTTTATTGATCCATATCAAATATATTTAGCACGATACTATAATGCAGATGCTATTTTACTTATGTTATCTGTTTTAAGTAATCAGCAATATATTGTATTATCTGGTATAGCAAAAAAATTAAACATGGGAATTTTAACAGAAATAAATAACATTGAAGAACTAAATCGTGCTATTGAATTAAATGCTTCAGTTATTGGAATTAATAATCGTAATTTACATGATTTATCAATTGATTTAAATCGTACTAAAATTTTAGCTCCATTAATAAAAAATAAAATAATAATAAGTGAATCAGGTATAAAAAAACATTCTCAAATAAGAGAATTAAGTAAAATAGTTAATGGTTTTTTAATTGGTTCAACTTTAATGTCAAAAAAAAATTTAGAAATTAGCACAAAATCTTTGATTTTTGGTCATAATAAAGTATGCGGATTAACTCGAACTATTGATGCTCAAATAAGCGAAAAGTATGGTTCAATTTATGGTGGTTTAATTTTCGCAGAAAACTCACTTCGAAAAATTACGAAAAAAATTGCAAAAAATATTATTTTAAATAGTAATTTAAGATATATAGGGATATTTCAAAATCAAGATATAAATACTATTATAGATATATGTAATGAATTGTCTTTATATGCTATACAATTACATGGCAATGAAAATCAAAAATATATTGATTTTCTAAATAAAAAATTACCCAAAAGTGTTAAAATTTGGAAAGCATATTCTATTCAATCCACAGTTCCTTTACTTAATTTAAATTACGTAAATAAATATATCTTTGATTCTAGTTCAGGAGGAAGCAATACAATATTTAATTGGTCAATTTTGAAAAATCAAGTATTACATGATGTAATACTAGCAGGAGGTATTAATATTAAAAATTGTACTTTAGCATTAAAATTTAATTGTGCTGGATTAGATTTAAATTCTGGAGTAGAAGTATCACCTGGTATTAAAGATCATAATAAAATAAAACTAATTTTTCAAAAATTAAAACTTTGAATATTTTTTTTAATTAAACCAAGGAATAATTTTAAATGACTTTGCTTGATCCTTATTTTGGCGAATTTGGAGGTATGTATGTTCCTCAAATATTAATGCCAGCTTTATACGAATTAGAAAAAAATTTTGTTTCTGCAAAAAAAAATTTAAATTTTCAGAGAAAATTTTTAGATCTTTTAAAAAATTATGCAGGAAGACCTACACCATTAACTTTGTGTAATAATTTAACTAATGGTACAAAAACAAAAATTTATTTAAAAAGAGAAGATTTATTACACGGTGGGGCTCATAAAACAAATCAAGTACTAGGTCAAGCTATGTTAGCAATACAGATGCAAAAAAAAGAAATTATCGCAGAAACTGGTGCAGGTCAGCATGGTGTAGCAACTGCAATTGCATGTGCATTATTAAATTTAAAATGTAGAATTTATATGGGTTGTAAAGATATTAAACGGCAAAAACCAAATGTATTTCGTATGAAGTTGATGGGAGCTAAAGTTATATCTGTTAAAAACGGATCAGGTACTTTAAAAGATGCATGTAATGAAGCATTACGAGATTGGTCTAATACTTATAAAAATTCTCATTATATGATAGGAACAGCTGCTGGACCACATCCTTATCCTAGAATTGTTAAAGAATTTCAAAAAATAATTGGTGAAGAAACAAAGAAACAAATTTTTGAAAAAGAAAAAAAAATGCCAGATTCCATTATTGCATGTGTAGGTGGGGGATCAAATGCTATTGGTATATTTTCTGATTTTATAGATGAAAAAGTCAATTTAATTGGTGTAGAACCTGCTGGTCAGGGCATAAATACAGGTAAACATGGTGCACCATTAAATAATGGTAGCACAGGCATTTATTTTGGTATGAAATCTTATTTAATGCAAAACAAAGAAGGTCAAATTCAAAAATCTTGGTCTATTTCGGCTGGTTTAGATTTTCCCTCTGTAGGTCCTGAACATGCCTGGTTAAATAGTATTAAACGTGCTCAATATGTATCAATAACTGATAGTGAGGCATTAGAAGCATTTCAAATGCTATCTAAGAGGGAAGGTATTATACCAGCTCTAGAATCTTCCCATGCAATAGCTTATGCAATAAAAATAATGAGACTAAATCCGGATAAAGAACAAATTTTGGTTGTTAATCTTTCTGGTCGAGGGGATAAAGATATCTTTACAGTAAATGAAATTTTAAATAATAGGAAAAAATCATGAGTCGTTACTATAAAATGTTTAAAAAAAAAACTTTGCTTAAAGAAGGATGTTTTGTTCCATTTGTAGTAATAGGCGATCCTTCTTTAGAAATTTCAATAAAAATTATTGAAGTATTAATTCAAACTGGAGTAGATGCATTAGAATTAGGATTTCCATTTTCAGATCCATTGGCAGATGGTCCTATTATTCAAAAATCAAATTTACGTGCATTGTCTAAAAATTATGGTATTTTAAAATGTTTTGAAGTTATTGCAATGTTGCGTAAAAAACATTTAAACATACCCATAGGTGTATTATTGTATGCTAATCTTATATATAATTATGGTATAGAAAATTTTTATAAAAAGTGCTCAAAATGTGATTTAGATTCAGTACTCATAGCTGATGTACCTATTGAAGAATATAATATTTTTTATAAATATGCTAATAAATTTAATATAGACTCTATTTTTATATGTCCACCTGATGCAAATAATAAATTTTTATCCCAACTTGCTTTATATGCCAAAGGTTATATATATTTGTTATCTCGTCCTGGTGTAACTGGAATCAATCAAAAAAAAAATTTATTGAAAAATAAATTTATAAAAAAAATAAAAAAATATAATAATCTTCCATTATTGCAAGGTTTTGGAATTAAAAATACTACACAAATTAAAAAATCAATTTCATCAGGTATTAATGGTGTAATATGTGGTTCAGCAATTATAAATATAATTGAAAAAAATTTAAATGAAGAACAAAAAATGATAGAAAAAATAAAAAATTTCAGCTCTAAGTTAATAGAATCTACAAAATTGATTTAAACTAATTTTTATAAACTTTATTTTTTAATATTTAAAAAATATATTAATTTAAAATAATATGTATTATCTTAAAATGTTACACAAATAATTATAGGGGATATACATATGTTTATTACAATACGAGAATTATGTAATGATACATATCATTTTGTATCTAAAGAAATAAAAACTATTTTTTTTATATCTATTGTAGCTACTTTAATAAGTATTTTAATAAATATGTTGATCAAACCAGATATGCATATTATTTCTATAATAGAAAATAATAAATTTATTAATTCTCATTCAGTTTTTGATTTTGTAAATAACATGAGTGAATATGAAAAAAAAGCATTATTAAAATATTCAATATTTAAAATAATTGAGTTTTTAACTAGCAAAACTTTTTTATTAGGAAGTATAATCACTTTAATTACATGTTTATCTGATAATAAAAAACAACCAATTTCATTTTCAATAATTTTTTTTACTAAACTTTTACCAAGTTTGTTTTTTTTAAATTGTATTACCAATATTATCATTCAGATAGGTTTTATATTTTTTATTTTTCCAGGTATATTTTTATCAATCCTGTTAGCTTTATCACCTATCATTTTATCTTTTAAAAAAAACACTTTAATAGATTCTATCAAATTAAGTATTTCTATTTCTTGGAAACATATAAACATTATAGGTACAGGAGTACTATTTTGGATGTGTATGAAATTTATTTTAACAAAAGTATTATTTAATATACCTATCATCAACACAAATTTTATATTTTTAATATTAAATGTTAGTATAAACGTATTTTTTTCTATTTTAATAATATATTTATTTAGATTTTATATGTTATTTTCACGTACTTAAAATAAAAAAATTTTTTAGGTTTCAATATGCAAAAATTATTAAATTTGTTACCAATAATAATATTTTTTATATGCTATAAAACATATGATATTTTTATTGCATCTAAATTCTTAATTATTATATCTGGTTTGACTTGTATATTACATTGGATTATCTACAAAAAAATAGATCAAATTAACTTGATTAGTTTTATTTTTATTACTATTTTTGGTTCATTAACTATATTTTTTCATGATAGTCAATTTATAAAATGGAAAATAACAATAATTTATATGTTTTTCTGTATCGTACTATTAACAAGTCAATTTATTAAAAAAAAACCAATAATACAAATATTTTTAGAAAAAAACATAGAACTTTCTAATATGTATTGGAAAAAAATTAATTTTTTTTGGGCATTATTTTTTTTATTTTGTAGTATTTTAAATATTTATATAGCATTGTATTTTTCTGAAGAAACTTGGGTGGATTTTAAAGTTTTTGGACTTACTATTTTAATGTTTTTTTCTATTTTAACTACTAGTATTTATATAAATTGTAAAATGTTAAAAAAGAAATAATTTTTTATTCAGTGTAATAATAGAGTGAATATTTAAATAATGTTAAAAAAAAACAAGTTATTACCACAAGGAACAATAGTATTAAAAACTCTTGCAATGCCTTCAGATACTAATGCTAATGGTGATATATTTGGAGGATGGATTATGTCACAAATGGATATGGGAGGAGCTATATTAGCTAAAGAAATAGCAGGTGGAAAAGTAGTAACTGTAAGAGTAGATGGTATAACTTTTTTAAAACCTGTATCTGTTGGGGATATTGTTAGTTGTTACGCAAATTGTATTAAAATTGGAAAAAGTTCTATTACTATTAATGTAGAAGTTTGGATTAAAAAAATTTATTCTAAACCATTAGGACAATATTATTGTGCTACAGAGGCAATATTTATTTATGTAGCAATTGATAAACTGGGAAAACCTCGTGAATTATTGCCTATGAGTATTATTTAAAAATTAATATTAACAATTTTTAAATTAAAACCCAACACTTTCAAAAAGTAATAATAAAAATATTTTAATTTAAAGTAATTATTACTTTTAAAAAGTGTTGAAATTATATTTAATTTTAAATTGATTATAAAAAAGTAATAATTTATTAAAAAAATATTTTAAAAACAATAAAAATTCAATTAAATACAAAAACTTTTTAAAAAAAGTATAAATAGGACTTTCAAATGAATGGATATTTTTTATGATTCAAGTACATGTTTAGTTGTTTTAATATATTGGTTACTAATTGTTAATATTACTTACTGTATTTTAATAAAACGTCGTAGTATACCTTCTTCTATGTCTTGGCTTTTAACTATTTATATTATTCCTTTTGTTGGAATTGTCATTTGGTTTTTTTTTGGTGAATTTTATCTAGAAAAAAGACATAAAATAATAGCAAAAAAAATTTGGTCTATATCTAATCAATATTTAAATCAACTTAAATCTTGTAAATATATTTTTCAATTAAAAAATAGTGAAGTTGCAACTTCATTATTTCAACTTTGTAAACATCGACAAGGCATGTATGGCATTAAAAATAATAAAATTACATTGTTAACTGATAATAAAAAAATCATTAATATTTTAATTCGTGATATTTATCTAGCACGTAAAAATATTGAAATGGTATTTTATATTTGGAAACCGGGGGGAATTGCTGATGATGTAGCAATAGCACTTATTCATTCTGCTAAACGTGGAATTCGTTGTAGACTAATGTTAGATTCAGCTGGAAGTATTGATTTTTTCAGAAGTCCTTGGGTTGAAAAAATGAAAAAATCTGGAATTCAAATCGTAGAAGCATTAAAAGTAAATTTAGTTCGAATGTTTTTACATAGATTAGATGTCAGACAACATAGAAAAATAATATTAATTGATAATTATATTTCATATTCCGGGAGTATGAACTTAATAGATCCAAATTTATTTAAAAAATCCTCAGGAATTAGTCAGTGGATTGATTTAATGACAAGAATTGAAGGACCAATAGCTACAACAATAGGTATGATTTATTCATGTGATTGGGAAATTGAAACCGGTTTTAAGATTTTGCCTAAATTACCAAATAAAGAAATGTTAAAAAATATATCTAACCAAAATTCTAGTGTTCAAGTGATTGCATCAGGACCTGGTTTTCCAAAAAATGTAATTCATCAAGCTTTATTAACAGCAATTTATTCTGCCAGAAATGAATTAATTATGACTACTCCATATTTAGTGCCTAGTGATGATTTATTACATGCTATTTGTACAGCAGCACAAAGAGGTGTAAAAGTTAGTATTATTATACCATTATGTCATGATTCTATTTTAGTAAAGTGGGCAAGTAGAGCTTTTTTTAGTGAATTATTAGAAGCAGGAGTAAAAATTTATCAATTTAAAAGTGGATTGTTACATAGCAAAAGTATATTAGTTGATCGTCAACTTAGTTTAATTGGTACAGCTAATTTAGATATGAGAAGTTTATGGTTAAATTTTGAAATTACTTTAATAATTGATGATAATAATTTTAGTAATAAATTATCTTTGATACAAAAAGAGTATATTTCTAATTCTGAACTACTGGATAAAAATATTTGGTATACTCGATCACATTGGAAAAAAATACTAGAAAAAATTTTTTATTTTTTAAGTCCACTATTATAAAATATTTTTAAAAATTTTTAGTTTACTAAATAAAATTAAATAACTTAAATCATTAAGTTGGGGTTTTAAAAAACCCCTACTATGTAAAATAGTATAAAGTTTTTAAAAACATACACAATAATAGCATTAAGCAATATATTAAAGTAAATTTAATGAAAATTGTATTATATATGTTTTTAAAAAATTTTTACTTAAATAATAAATGACCCATTTTCTCTGCTTTAGTTTTTAAATAACAATAGTTTTTATTATTTTTTTTAGCAATAAGAGGGACTCTTTCTACAATATTAATACCTGCAGAAACAAGCATATCTACTTTAAATGGATTGTTAGTTAATAATCTTATTTTTTTTATATTTAATATTTTAAATATATCAGCACATAATGAAAAATCTCTTTCATCTGCTGAAAAACCAAGCTTTAAATTTGCTTCAACAGTATCTAATCCTTGATCTTGTAAAGAATATGCTTTAATTTTATTAAGAAGACCAATATTTCTACCTTCTTGTCTATGATATATTAAAACTCCCCTACCTTCATGAGCAATTTTATTCATTGACATTTTTAATTGTTCACCACAATCACATCTTAAACTAAAAAAAGCATCTCCTGTTAAACATTCGGAATGTACTCTAGAAAGAATAGGTATATTTTTTTTTATATCACCGTATACAAGAGCAATGTGATTTTTTCCATTCTTTTTTTCTTCAAATCCGAATATAATAAAATCCCCCCAGCGCGTAGGCAATATAGCTTTTTCTATTTTAATTAATTGCATAAAAACTCCATTATTTATATTAAAAATTTATAAATTCAACTTAAAATAAATATATAAAAATATTTTTAAATATATAAATATTATTGCATAGATTGTATTATTAAATTTAGTTTTTTAATTGGATTTTTTGAAGAAGTAATAGAACGTCCTATAACTATATAATCTATCGGAAAATTTTTTGCTTGTTTTGGAGTAATAATTTGATTTTGATCGAAAGCAGAATCATGAATGCATCTAATTCCTGGACTGACAATCTTATATTTATCACCGTATAATAATTTAATTTTTTTTGCTTCTTTACCTGGACACACAACACCATCTAAACCACAATCATATGATAATTTTGATAAAATTAAAATATAATTTTGTAACGACATTTGAATACCGATATCTTTTAAATCTTCTTGTTTAAAACTAGTGAGCGCAGTAACAGCAATTAAAAGTGGTGCTTCTTTAAATGATTCTAATGCTTTTTTAGCGGACATTAGCATTTTTTTTCCACCAGAAGCATGTATACTCAACATCCATATTCCAAGATCTGCTGCTGCTTTTGTTGCATTAAAAACAGTATTGGGAATATCATGAAATTTTAAATCCAAAAATATGTTAAATCCTAATTGATGTAATTCATTAATAAATTTTTTTCCTAAAATTGTAAACATTTCTTTACCAATCTTTAAATAAAACAAAGATGGATTAAGTAAATCAACTAATTTCATAGCTTTTTTTTTATTACAAAAATCCAATGCAATAATAATTTTTGGAATATTAGAATAATTAATCTTTAACACTATTACACCTCTGTTTAAAATAGTTTATATTTTATTCTTTATAAATTTTTAATTTTTAATATCATATTAAAAATATTTTTTAAAAGATAATCAATAAATTTTATATATTACTTTGAAAACTAGCATGATATGATGAACGTACAAAAGGTCCACAATAAGCATTTTTAAAACCAATAGATATTGCTTCTTTTTTAATATTCTCAAATTCTAAGGGTGATATATAACGTTTGACTGGAAGATGATTTTTACTTGGCTGAAGATACTGACCTATTGTTAATAATGTAACACCACTATCATAAAGATCTGTCATTACTTTAGTAATTTCTTTGTCTTTTTCACCTATGCCTAACATTAAACCTGATTTTGTAGGAATTTGATTGTATTTTTTTTTAAATGATTCTAATAGTAATAAAGATTTTTTATAACTTGCTCCAGGACGTATTTTTTTGTAAAGACGAGGAACATTTTCTATATTATGGTTAAAAACATCAGGTAGTTCTGAATAAAAAATTTTTAAAACTAATTCAATTCTGCCTCTAAAATCAGGAACTAATATTTCAATTTTTACTTTATTTTTATTCCTGATAGATTGCATACAATTAACAAAATGTTGCGCACCACCATCATATAAATCATCTCTTGCAACTGAAGTAATTACAACATAATTAATTCCCATATCAAATATAGTATTTGACAATTTTTGAGGTTCTTCTTGATTTATATTTTTAGGTTTTCCATGTGATACGGCGCAAAATGGACAATTTCGAGTACATATATCTCCAAGAATCATAAAAGTAGCAGTTCCATTATTAAAACATTCTGATAAATTCGGGCATTGAGCTTCTTCACAAACAGAATATAAATTATTTTTACGTAAAGCATTTTTTACTTGATTTATACGAGACGTATTAGAAGGTAATTTAACTTTAATCCAATCTGGTTTATTTAATTTATTTTTTTTAATTAAAATATTTTTAATAGGTATTAAATTTGTTTTTTTATTCATTAACTTAATTATCGCTAAATTAGAAAGAATATATATTGTAATTGAAAAAAAATATTTTTTAAAATATTTAATAAATTTATCAAAACATTATTTTTTTATAATATTGACATTTAACAAATGAGATAGTTTTTTAATTAAAATAACTCGAATGTCTTTTAATGTTAAAAACGGATTTAATTCTTTTATTTGTATCATTTTTATATGTATATCTCCACATGGATAAATATAATCAAAGGGAGTTAAATCCATATTAATGTTTAATGATAATCCATATAAAGTACAACTTTTTTTAATTCTTAAACCTAATGAACATATTTTTTTATTATTTACATAAACTCCTGGGGAATTGTGATTTAGATTAGATTTAATATGAAAATAATTTAAAGTATCTATTACTAAAACATGCATAATATCTATTAATTGACGAATATTAATTTTTCGACGTTTTAAATCAATTAAAAAATATAATATTTGTTGACCGGGACCATGATACGTAATTTGACCACCTCTGTCAGTAGTTACAATAGGAATATTATTAATAAAATCATTTTTAGATATTACTGAATATTTTTTTAACAAACCCTGAGTAAAAATAGGATAATGTTCTGTGAACCAAATTTCATCAAATGTAAAAATATTCCGATTTTCTGTAAAAAAATGCATTTTATTAACAATTTTAATACAATCTGTTAGTCCCATATTCTTAAAAAAAATAATTTTATTATTCAATAAAAATTCCAATATTATGTTGAACTAATATAATGTTAAATAAAAACTTTAAAATTAGTGTAACAATTCATTAAAAATAGATTTAACTCCAATAGTAAAAAATTCTATTCCTAAAGACATCAATAGTAATCCCATAATACGTGTAATAATATTAATTCCTGTTTTTCCAAGTATTTCAACTACACATGGAGCTGCTCTAAAACACAGCCAACAAACAAAAGAAAATAAAAAAATAGATATAGTACATCCTATTAAATTTATCCAGGTTGAATAATATGTACTCCAAACAATCGTTGAACTAATCGCTCCTGGTCCTGCAATTAAAGGCATAGCCAAAGGAACAACACTGATATTTTCTTGAATTTTTTCTTTGTCTTTTTTTATTTTGTTATTCTTTGTAAATTTTCCATTAATCATGGAAAAAGCAATACCCATAATTAATAAACCTCCTGCAATACGAAAAGAATTAATAGATATACCAAAAATGTTTAAAATACTATCACCTAAAAATAATGAGATTAATAATATTAAAAATGCAGAAAAATTTGATATTAAATTTGTTTTTCTTCGTTCTAGTTCACTTTGATGAGCAGTCATAGTTGTAAAAATAGGAATCATACCTATAGGATTAACTAGTGCACATAAACTTATAAAAAATTTTATATATATAGAAAAATCAAAAATTGAAATATGCATATTGAACTCTTAATTGATATTGAAATTCTTATAATTTTATTAAATTAATTTTTAAATAAATTTAAAATATTAGATTTATATTTAATGATTAGGTTTTGCAATAATGCTTCTTGT
This sequence comes from Buchnera aphidicola (Aphis nerii), assembly GCF_005083105.1. Lineage (NCBI taxonomy): Bacteria > Pseudomonadati > Pseudomonadota > Gammaproteobacteria > Enterobacterales > Erwiniaceae > Buchnera > Buchnera aphidicola. The sequence goes on along the minus strand of NZ_CP034885.1, from coordinate 290,491 downwards.
TTTCGAACGAATTTCGAATAATGTTATTTGAATTAAGTCAGAAACTTTATAATGTAAGTTACCATTAATAAATGCTTTTCCTGTTTCTTGATTTAAAATTAGTTCTTCTCTAACAGGATGTATAAACAATGCAGGAATAAAAACATTTGCACCATTTTCTATAATTTTAGCTCTAACTCCGCTTCTAGAAATGTCAGTAATTTCAGCAGAAAACGTTTTGTTTTGATATTCTTTTTTTTGCAAAAGCAATGTATAAAGCCAATCTGAAATATCTCTTTCAGCTATTCTATTTCGACGCCTTTGTTCGCTAATTTTAAATTTTATTTCTTCATTAGGTTTAATAATGTTTTCATTTTTAATTATTGATTTTAATAAACGATGATTAATCATATCACTATATTTTCGAATTGGTGAAGTCCAAGTAGCATATTCTGAAAATCCTAATGCAAAGTGTGGACTAGGTGTAATACTAAAATCTCCAAAAGATTGATATCGACGAATACGACTATTAATATAATTATTTGATAAAACATTTAAAACACGTCTAAGATTACAAAATCCTTTTAAAGTAGTTATTTCTTTTGCATTAAATTTTAAATTATAACTTTTTAAGAAAGATACTGCGTGTTCAGCGTTACCAACATCAAAACCAGAATGTATATTGTATATTCCAAATCCTAGATGCTTTGATAAAAAATTTGCAGCTACAATATTTGCTATTATCATTGATTCTTCAATTATTTTATGAGCAATACGTCTTTTTTCAACTACTACATTTTTTACTGTTCCATTTTCAGAAAATTGAAATCTATATTCCAAGCTATCTTTAAATAATACTGCATTTAATTTTCTCCATTTCATACGTGACAAACACAATTGATATAAAAGTAAAATTTGTTTTTCAATAGATTTAGTTGATGGCTTCCATGATCCTTTTTGTTCAATCCAATTTGATACATCATCATATGATAACTTTTCTTTTGATATAATCCATGCTAAAAAAAAATCAACTATGTTAGAAATATCTCCATTTTTTTTGATTTTTATAGAACAGGCTAAAACTGGACGACGTTTATTAGGGATTAATGAACATACATTTTCTGATAATTCTCTAGGTAACATAGGAATGTTAAAACCTGGTAAATAATTAGTAAAACCTCTTTGAGAAGCAATTATATCTAGCTCGCTTCCACTAGCTATATATGATGTTGGATCTGCAATAGCTACAATTAAACAAAAATCTCCATCATCAGATTCTTTAATAAATAAAGCATCATCAATATCTTTTGTATTTACATTGTCTATCGTAATAAAATCAAGATTGGTTAAATCTCTTCTTTTAAAATGATCTTTTAATAAAAAATCTTGTTTTTCAATTAAAGGTTCTTTTTTTTCAAGATTATGACGTGATAATGTTACCCACCATGGTGTTAATGGATCATTTTTTTTTACTATTTTTTCAATTAATTCAGCACAAAATATAGTATAACCATTGAGTTTATGTTGTACTAAATTAGCTACAGCCCAATCTCCAGTTTGAAATGAATCATTATATTTTTTTTTAGGATAACATATTATTATTAGATCTTTTAATAAAGGATAATCTGGTAAAATAAATAATTTATTATCTTTTTTTTCAATTTTTCCAACAAATCTTTTTAAAAAAGGTTCAATTAATTTTTCAGGATCAGCTATTTCGCGATCTTTTTCAATTTTTAATACAGCTGATATTTTATCTCCATGCATAACTTTTTTCATATTTTTAGGAGGAATAAAATAACTTTTTTGTGTGTCAATTTCTAAAAAACCAAATCCTCTCTCAGTGCTTTTTACTATTCCTTCAACCCTTGGTGTTTTCTGATGTAAATTTTTTTTTAATTGTTCAAGTAATGGATTGTTTTGGAACATAATTATAAGACCTAAATATTTAACAAATAATTTTATTATTTAAGAAATTTTAATATATAACTTATTTATAAATTATCATAGATAAATTTTATTAAAAAATTTTTAAATTCGAATTTTAATTTATTAAATTAGGTATATTCACGTGAAAACCATTATCAACATAAATAATTGATCCAGTTATTCCAATTGATAAATTAGAACATAAAAAAGCTGCAACATTTCCTATTTGTTTGCTAGTAATATATTTTTTAATTAATGAGACAGATTTTTGATATTTTTGTATTTTACAAAAATTTTTAATTTGATAAGAAGATATAGTTTTTATAGGGCCAGATGAAATTCCATTCACTCGAATGTTTGTTTTACCTAATGAATAAGCCATATATCGAATGTTAGATTCTAATGAAGCTTTGGCAAGTCCCATAATGTTGTAATTAGATAAAACTCTTTGTGCACCTAAATAAGATAATGTAATTAAAGAAGAAAATTTATTTAACATATGTTTTGATTCTCTTGCCATGCTTAAAAAGCTATATGAAGTAATTTCGTGAGCTAAATTAAAAGATTTTTTAGAACTATTTTCAATGAAATCTTTGTTCATTTGATCTTTTTGACAATAAGCAATAGAATGAATAAATCCATCAAATTTATTCCATGTTTTTTGTAAATTAAAGAATAATTCTTTAATATTTTCATCACTGGATACATCGCAAAAAAAAACATTATTTGAATTTATTGGATCAATTAAATATTTGATTTTATTAATTATTTTTTTGTTTTGACATGCAAAAGTTAATTTTGCTTTTTGTTTATATAAAGCTTTTGCTATACCTAAAGCAATTGATCTATCATTAGATATACCAGTTATTAAAATTTTTTTACCTTTCAAAAAACTCATATTATATTTCCAAAAATAAATGTTATTAATGTAAAATATTTTATAGCAGATGAAATATAATTTCTATTTAATATAAAAAATATTTAAATCAATTTATAAATTTTTATTACCTTCTCTAAATAATTTGATGCTTGTTTAGAAGGATGTTTTTTTATACATTTTAAAAATTTTTTTATTGTCATATTATTAATAATCTTTATAGCTATATTTTTATTTTTAGAAAATATTTTTAACAATGCGCTTGTTCCATTAACATAAGATACAATAGTAGCATATCTCATCATTTCTTTATTTTTAATACCAAATAAATTTTTTTTTTGTAATAGATGAATGTAAGATGTACCGATATTAATATTAATTCTAGGATTATATAGTTCTTTTATAGATGGTTGACCCTTTTTACCATTTATTCTATATATATCTAAACCTGCAGCAGATGGCTTAATCTGCATTAATCCAATTGCATTAGAATTACTTTTTGCAAAAGGATTTCCAGAAGACTCGACATATATAATAGATTTAATTAACTTTTCATCAACATTATATTTTTTTGATGCGTTCTTAATATAATAATTCCAATGATCAATTGTTTTTTCGACTTGTATCTTACTTAAATAATTTTTTTTTTTATATGTATAAACCTATTACAACCTAGTAAAAAAACAATTGAAAAAATAAAAACTTTTAACTTCACAAGAAAAACTCCTTGAAAAATAAATTTTAAAGTATACTTTATTTAGTCATTTCTTTTACAATTTGAACAGCATATCCAATATAATTTTCTGGAGTTATTTTTTTTAAACGCTTTTTTTCTACTTCAGGGATATCTAAGTTAGAAATAAATTTATGTATGTTGATTTTATTTATTTCTTTACCTCTTGTTAATTTCTTTAACTTTTCATAAGAATTTTTAATATTATATCGTCTCATGACAGTTTGAATGGCTTCAGATAAAACTGACCAGTTTTCATTTAAAATTTTTAAAAGTTGAAAATTATTAATTTGTAACTTTTTTATACCATTTAACATTGAATAATAAGCAATTACAGAATAAGATAATGCTACTCCTATGTTTCTTAAAACTGTTGAATCGCTTAAGTCACGTTGCCATCTAGAAATTGGTAATTTATTTATCATGTGATTCATTAAAGCATTTGATAATCCTAAATTACCTTCAGAATTTTCAAAATCAATAGGATTAATTTTATGAGGCATTACAGATGAACCTACTTCATTATCTATTGATATTTGCTTAAAATAATTAAGAGAAATATAACCCCAAAAGTCGCGATTAAAATCAATTAATATAGTGTTAAAAAGCGAAATACATCCAAATATTTCTGCAATATAATCATGAGGTTCAATTTGTGTTGTGCATGGATTCCACACGAGATTTAATGATGTTACAAATTCTTTGCTAACTAGATGCCAGTTAATTGTTGGATAAGCAGCTAAATGTGCATTATAATTCCCAGTAGATCCATTGAATTTTGCTAATATATCTATTTTTTTTAACTTAAAAAATTGACGTTCTAAACGATAATAAAAATTTAATATTTCTTTACCCATAGTAGAAGGACTTGCTGGTTGTCCATGTGTCATAGACAATAAAGAAATATTTTTATATTGTATAGCGTCTTTTTTTAAAAAATTAATTATTTCCGACCACAGGGGTAATAAAACTTGATCACGAGCATCTTTAATCATTAAAGCGTAAGCTATATTATTAATATCTTCGGAAGTACATGAAAAATGTATAAACTCTGATATTAAATCTAACTTTTTAAATTTAGAAAATTTATATTTTAAAAAATATTCTAATGCTTTAATATCATGATTAGTTTGTTTTTCTATGTTTTTAATCTGTATTGCATCTTCTAGAGTAAAATTTTTTAAAATATTATCAATAAAAAATATATCATCATTTTCTATATTTTGAATTTTAAATATTTCATGCATACTTAAGATTTTTTTAAACCATAAAATTTCCACCTGAAGACGATATTTTAAAAAATGAAATTCACTAAATATATTTCTTAATGATTTAGTTAATTTAAAATATCGACCGTCAATTGGAGAAATAGCTTTTAATAAACTTAAATTCATGTTTTTTCTTCCTGTAATTTAAAATTTTCTGTTAAATTATTTAATAGTTTATTACTCTGACCTTCTAAGTGAAATTACCAGATAATATTTAAATAAAATATTTTTATAATTAATAACAAAATTTTATTAAAATAAAAAAAATCAAATTAATGGTAATTTATATTTAATGACTCCTCCACCAATACAGATATCAGATAAATAAAAAACTACTGATTGACCGGGTGTAACTGCAATTATCGGAATATCAAATAAAACTTTAACATAAAATTTGTCTAAATATTTTATTTTACAAAAAACATCATTTTGACGATATCTTGTTTTAATTTTGCAAGAAAATGGAAGATTAAATTTTATATTATTTATCCAATTTATTTTATCAGCTATTAAACCTATTGACATTAAGTGTGGATTATTAAAACCTTGTGCAACAATTAATGAATTTGTTTGTATATTTTTTCCAACTACATACCATGGCATATTATATCTTCCTGTCATACCTCCAATTTTTAAACCTTTACGCTGTCCTAATGTATAATAGAATAAACCATTATGTTGTCCAATAACTTCTTGATTTGTAGTTATGATATTACCTTTTTTTTCTTTAAGATATCGAGAAAGAAAGCTTTTTATATTTTTAGTTCCTATAAAACAAATACCAGTAGAATCTTTTTTTTCTGCAACTGTTAAACCTATTTTTTTAGCAATAATTCTAATCTTGTTTTTTTTAAACAAACCAATAGGAAATAAAATTTTTTCTAATTGATTATTTTTTAAAGTATACAAAAAATAACTTTGATCTTTATTATAATCTTTACCTTTTAAAAGATAACTAATTCCATTTTTTTTTAAAATACGAGCATAGTGACCAGTAGCAATATAATCTGCCTCAAGCTGTTGAATAGCATAACTAAAAAATAATTTAAATTTAATTTCTTTATTACATAATATATCGGGATTTGGAGTATTTCCTTTTTTATGTTCATTTAAAAATTTTTGAAATACTTCCTCCCAATATTCTTGGGAAAAATTTATTTTATGAAGATAAATATCTAATTTTTTACAAACGTTTTTAGCATCATATAGATCTTTTTCTGCATGGCAATAACCTGCTTTATCATCTTCCTCCCAATTTTTCATAAATAAACCTTCTACCAAATAATTTTTTTTTTTTAAAAACCATGCAGCAACAGATGAATCTACACCACCAGACATAGCAATTATAACTTTTTTTTTTCGTCTTATCATAAAAAAATAACATCTTATTTTTTTATTTAAAAAATATTATATTAACAATATACTAAATAAATATATGATTTTTACAATATTTTTAAATATAATATAATTAGTATTAGAAAGATTATATTAAAATAAAAATAAGAAATATATTAAATATTTATACTTTTTTAAAATATTAATATAAAATAAATTCTTATTAAAAATACAAGTCAACTAAATGTTTTTAATTAATTGAAAAAGTTAAATAAAAAATGAAAAATATAAGAAATTTCTCTATTATTGCACATATTGATCATGGAAAATCAACTTTATCAGATCGATTGATTCAGACATGTGGTGGATTGTCTTTAAGAGAAATGTCAGATCAAGTTTTAGATTCTATGGACTTAGAAAAAGAAAGAGGTATTACAATTAAAGCACAAAGTGTTACAATTGATTATACCGATAATACAGGAAATATTTTTCAATTCAATTTTATTGATACGCCAGGTCATGTTAATTTTTCTTATGAAGTATCTAGATCATTAGCAGCCTGTGAAGGTGCATTATTAGTTATTGATACTACTCAAGGTGTAGAAGCTCAAACGTTAGCTAATTGTTATACTGCTTCAGAAATGAATTTATCAATTTTACCAGTTTTAAACAAAATTGATTTACCTAGTTCAAATATAAAACGAGTAACAAAAGAAATTGAAGATATTATTGGAATTTCTGCTGCTCATGCTATTAAATGTTCAGCTAAAACCGGTGAAGGTATCGAAGAACTTATAAAAAAAATTATCACGCATATTCCCTGTCCTACAGGAAATGAAAAAGATCCATTACAAGCTCTTATAATTGATTCATGGTTTGATAATTATTTAGGTGTAGTATCTTTAATAAGAATTAAAAATGGATTTATATCTAAAAAAGATAAAATACAAGTCATGAGTACTGGAAAAAGTTATTTTGTTGAACAAATAGGTATTTTTACACCCAAAAAAATAGTTAAAGACAAATTAAAATGTGGTGAAGTAGGTTGGATTATATGTGGTATTAAAAATGTATCAGCTGTTCCAGTTGGTGACACTTTAACTAATTATAACAATCCATCAAAAAAAATGTTGACTGGGTTTAAAAAAATAAAACCTCAAATTTATGCAGGATTATTTCCTGTAACATCAAATCAATATGAAAATTTTAGAGATGCACTAGAAAAACTAAGTTTAAACGATTCTTCTTTATTTTATGAACCAGAAAGTTCTAATGCTCTTGGACTTGGTTTTAGATGTGGATTTTTAGGCTTGTTACATATGGAAATTGTTCAGGCAAGATTAGAACGAGAATATTCTATTGATCTTATTTCAACAGCACCAACTGTGATATATAAAATTAAATTAGTTAATGGTAAAAATATTTATTTAGATAGTCCTTCAAATTTTCCTGTTAGTAATACAATTAAAAGTATTAAAGAACCAATTGCTGAATGTAATATTTTATTACCTCCAAAATTTCTGGGTTCAGTTATGAAACTATGTGTAAAAAAACGAGGAGTACAAATTGATTTAATCTATCATGAAAATCAAGTATCTTTAAAATATCATATTCCAATGAGTGAAGTCGTATTAAACTTTTTTGATGAATTAAAATCTATTTCTAGCGGATATGCCTCATTAGAATATGATTTTAAGTGTTTTAAATTAGTAAAAATAGTTCGAATAGATGTATTAATTAATTCAGAACGTGTTGATGCATTAACAACACTTATATACTATAAAGATGCACAATATCGAGCACGTGAAATAGTTGAAAAAATGAAAAAATTAATACCTAGACATCAATTTGATATTAATATTCAAGCGACTGTTAATAATGTCATTATTGCTAGGGCTACAATTAAACAATTAAGAAAAAATGTATTAGCTAAATGTTATGGTGGTGATATTAGTAGAAAAAAGAAATTGTTAAAAAAACAAAAAGATGGTAAAAAAAGAATGAAAAAAATAGGTAATGTTAATATGCCTAAAACAGCATTTCTTAATATTTTAAACATTAACAATTAAAAAAGAGAAAAAAATGCCTAATATGTTAACAATTTTTTTAATATTTAGTGTCTTGTTTACTGGTTTTTTTTGGTTTTTCATTAATATAAAGTTAATCATTAATTATTTCTTAAATAAAAAAAAAGAAACCAAGTACTTTTAAATAAGAAAATATATTTTAAAAATAAAAAAAATATTCCTCAATTTATATCATCATTATTTCCTATGTTCTTTATTGTTTTTACAATACGTTCTTTTATATACGAACCATTTCAAATCCCATCAGGTTCAATGATGCCTACACTGCTAATAGGGGATTTTATTTTAGTAGAAAAATTTTCATATGGTATTAAAGAACCAATTACAAATAAAACTTTAATAAATAAAAAGCATCCACAACGTGGTGATATTATAGTCTTTAGACATCCGATAGAATATAATACAAATTATATTAAACGTGTTATAGGAATACCAGGAGATAAAATTGAATATAATATAAATGATAAAAAAATTAAAATTTGTGTTAATTATATAAATACACATAACTGTAAAAATACATTACCTATTAATTACTCAAAAAAACAACTAACTAAATTTATTCAAAAAATATATTTAATTAAAGAAAATAATTTAAAAAAAGAAAAAATATATAATTCTATTTACTTTAAGCTTATGGAAGAAAAAATTAATAATTTCAAATATAATATATTATTATTAGATGAATCTAATAATTATCAAAGAAATAATTATTATAAACAAAAAAATTTGCCAAATTTTACTTGGATAGTACCAAAAAATAAATATTTTGTTATGGGAGACAATCGTGATAATAGTTTAGATAGTCGCTATTGGGGTTTTGTACCAGAAGAAAATATTTTAGGAAAAGCCAAGATAATATGGATGAGTTTTGAAAAAAAAGAAAATGAATGGCCGACAGGTGTACGTATTAATAGAATTGGAAATAAAATACATTAAAAATAAATTACATAATATTTATTTAATAAATTCAAAAATATTTTTTAATTCTATTAAATTTTACTATTTTCTATTATATATAAAAATTAATTAAAATATCATTAAAATTGGTATAACATGAACCACATCGTAACAAATAAAATACAGGAAGTATTAGGATATACTTTTACTCATAAAGATTTATTAAGACAGGCACTGACACATCGCAGTGCAAGTAGTAATCATAATGAAAGACTTGAGTTTTTAGGAGATTCTATATTAAGCTTTGTAATTGCGAATGCTTTATACCAACATTTTCCATCTATCGATGAAGGTGATATGAGTCGTATGAGGGCTACTTTAGTTAGAGGTAACACTTTGGCAGAAATAGCATATGAATTTGATTTAGGAGAATATTTACAATTAGGTCAAGGAGAATTAAAAAGCGGGGGGTTTCGTAGAGAATCTATTTTAGCAAATACTGTAGAAGCATTAATAGGAAGTATTTATTTAGATAGCAATATTAAAACAGTCGAAGAACTAATACTAAAATGGTATGAAAAACGTTTAGAAAAAATCAGTCCTGGAGATACACAAAAAGATCCAAAAACACGATTACAAGAATATTTACAATCTAAACATTTATCATTACCTACATATTTTATAGTAAAAGTATGTGGTGAAGCACATAATCAATTATTTACTATTCATTGCGAAATTAGTATAAAATCAAAATTATTTGTTGGTAAAGGAACAAGTAGAAGAAAAGCCGAACAAGATGCAGCTAAAAAAGCGCTAATTCAATTAGGTGTAGAGTGAATAAAAAAGAAAAATTTTGTGGATATATAACTATCGTGGGTAGACAAAATGTTGGAAAATCTACTTTTATTAATAAAATAATTGGTAAAAATATTTCTATTATCTCAAAGAAGAAAAATACAACACAAACTAATATTATAGGTATTAAGACTATTAATTCTTATCAATTTATTTATATAGATACGCCTGGAGTTTATGATAATAATATAAAAAACTTAAAAGTAATAAAAAATACAAATTTGATTTTATTTATTATAGATCGAAATATATGGAAAAAAGAAGATGAAATGATCTTTAATAAAATAAAAAAAATTAATATTCCAATAGTTTATATAATAAATAAAATTGATAAATTATTACATAAAAGTGATATTTTATCGTATATCAATATTCTTTCAAAAAAAACTGATTCAACAGAAATTATTCCTATTTCAATAAAAAAAACAAAAAATATTGTCTACTTAGAAAAAATTATTAAAAAATATTTACCAAAAAATTATCATATTTTTCCTAAAAATTATATCACGACAAATTCTTTTGAATTTTCGATATCTGAAGTTATTCGCAAACAATTAATAATTTTTTTAAGAGATGAGTTACCATCATTATTAAGAGTAAAAATTGAATCAATTAAATATGAATTTAAAAAACTACATATTCATGCGATTATTTATGTAAATAATGCAAACCAAAAAAAAATTGTCATTGGTCATCAAGGAAATATGATCAAAAAAATCAGCATGTTATCTAGACAAAATATTGAAAAACAAAATAACAAAAAAGTATATTTATTAATATGGGTAACAGAAAAAATTAAAAATTAATTTATTTTTTAAAATTAGTTAAAATACTTAAAATATTTTAACTAATTTTAAAAATAAAATTATCAATTTTATTAAAATATCAAAGGAAATTAAATACATGTCTATTATAGGTATAGGAACGGATATTATTGAAATCAAGCGTATAAAAAAAATAGTTTCAAAATTTGAAAATAAGTTTGCTAAAAGGATTTTATCTTATAAAGAATGGAAGAAATATATTATATCTAGAAATAAAATTAATTTTATTGCTAAAAAATTTGCAGCTAAAGAAGCCGTTTCTAAAGCGTTAGGAACGGGAATAAATCATGGAATAACATTTAATCAAATAGAATTATATAATGATTTTTTAGGAAAACCTAAGATACGTTTTTTAGATAATTCTTTGAATAAAATCAACGAAATAAATTGTAAATCTGTACATGTCAGCATCTCTGATCAAAAATCATATGCATATGCTATAGTAATTTTAGAAAATTAATTGGTTATAATAAATGATTTTCTTTTACTTTTAAAAAAATTAATTAATATTTGAGAACATTGATATTGCATAATATTTTTCTGAACTTTTAATTTGCATTTATCTTGTAGTTCTAACAAAATATTTTTAAATAAATTTTTTTTATCTTTTTTATAACTAGCTCCAAATACTAATCTTTCAATACGACTATGTATAATAGCTCCGCAACACATTAAACAAGGTTGTAATGTAACATATAATGTAGTTTTATTTAATCTATAATTATTTATATTCTTACCAGCTTGACGTAATGCTATAATTTCAGCATGAGCAGTAGGATCATTTTTAATAATAGAACTGTTCCATCCTATTCCAATTATTTTTTCTTTTAAAACTAATACAGCACCTATAGGTATTTCCCCGTTTTTTTCAGCATGATATGCATATTTAAGAGCAACTTTCATCCAATATTCATCTTGATCAGATTTCATAAAATTTTTTAACATATAATTTTAGTTTTTTTAAGTATTTTTAATTTTTCTTTTTTCCATGTATTTTGTTTATCTGCATTTCTTTTATCTATTTTGTTTTTACCTTTAGCTAAACCAAAACTTAATTTACACCAGGATTTTTTCCATAATAAAGAAAGTGCAATTAAAGTATAACCTATTTTATTTTTTTTTATAGATAAATAATTCATTTCATTTTTGTGTAAAAGCAATTTTCTTTTTCTTACAGGATCACAAGGAAAATGGTTAGAAATAGTATTTAAAGGTTCAATAATAGCATTGCAAAGATACATTTCATGCGAATAGTTACTAATATAACTTTCTGAAATATTTATTTTACCTAATCGAATAGATTTAATTTCCCATCCTTTCAGAACTAAACCTGATTGAAAGACTTCTTCTATAAAATAATTATAATGTGCTTTTTTGTTTACACAAATAGTAGAAGATTTTAAATTATGTTTTTTTTTATTTAACATAGTTAGATATAGTCCAAAAAAAAATCATTTAAATATATTAAAAAGATTGATTTTTTAAAAAAAATTTGTTAATACATTTTATATAAAAAATATAAAAAATTTCATGCTATGAATATGATTCAGGTAACAGTAGTATATGCTTTACCAGATGTACAATATATTAAAAAAATTTATATGAAATCTAATTCAACTGTAAAAGATGCTATTTTTGCTTCAAATTTAATCAAAATAGTTAAAAATATTAAGTTTTATAAAAATAACGTAGGTATTTATAATAAAATAGTTCATTTAAATAAAAAAATAAAAAATGGAGATCGAATTGAAATTTATAGAAATTTAATCATAGATCCCAAAGAAAGAAGAAGAAAAAAATATAATGCTTTGAAAAAATAAAAGTAATATATAATTTTAAATTATATGAAATTAAAAAATAAAATTACTAATTTTTTATATCTTAAGAATTTTATAATTTAATTTTTTGAAACGACAACCATTGCGGGACGCAATAAACGAGAATTACAAATTATATAACCAGATTGCATCACTTCAATAACTTGATTAGACTTCATTTTATCAGTATATTGAACAGATATAGCTTGATGCACATCAGGATTAAATGGAATTTTTATATCATTTATTTTCGATACATTAAATTCAGTAAACATATTATTAATTAAAAACATAACATGTTCAATATTTTTTAAAATTTCAATATATTTATTTTCTTTTTTTTGTTTTATTAAATTTACAGCGCGTTCAATATTATCAATGATTGAAAGAAATTCAGTAATTATTTTTTCTAAAGAAAAGTTTTGATGTTTTTGAACTTCACTATTTAATCGATTTTTTATTTTAAAAATTTCGTCATTTTGTTTTAAAATCATCTCTTCTATTTTTTTTTTAGAAATTTCTAGCTTATTTTTAAAAAAAACTATTGAATTATCATTTTTATTATCTATTTCTTTTTTATTTGTAGCATCTTTTATTTTTATTTCATTCATCATAAATACATCCTTTCATATATTTTTATAAATATACTTTAATACTTGTTTTTACGAAAAATCCGTCAAAATTTTATTTTTTGTTAATAATAGGTGGTATATAAGATATGGACATATCCCAAGGTTGTTCTATCCATATATTTTGATCAACATCAATCACATAATCATCTACTAGCAATTTACCCATTGGTTTTGCAAAAACAGTTACAAAATATGCTTTTGGATATAATTTTCGAATAATATTTGCAGTTCCACCTGTATCAACAAGATCATCTACTACGATAATTTTTTCACTATTACTTTTTGTTTTTTTTATAATTTTTCTATTTTTTTGTAAACAGTTGTAATTATAACTTGCAATACATATGGTATCAACATATCGAATACCTAATTCCCTTGCTAATAAAGAAGCAGGAACTAATCCTCCTCTGCTAACAGCAATAATTCCATTCCAAGAATTTATTTTAAATAATCGATTAGCTAACTTTCTAGTATAAATTTGAAGCATATCCCAAGTAACAATATATTTCTCACTCATAAAAAATTCCAAAACTATAAAATAGTATTTATTAGAAAAGTGGAAATAATTTGTAGTTATTTTAGGATTGTAAACTATTGAAATGAAAATAACGATTCGTTGTTTTTCATTTCTTTTTCAATAATTAAGATTAATATATGAATAATTTTTATATGCATTTCTTGTATTCGATCTGAATAACCATAATATGGTACACAAATTTCTATATCAGATAATTTTTTAATTTTTCCGCCATCATTTCCTGTTAAAACAATTACCTTCATTTTTTTTTCACGTGCTTTTTTTATTGCATTGATTATATTTTTAGAATTACCTGAAGTAGAAATTGCTAATAATATATCATTGAAATTTCCTATACTTTCTATATAACGTGAAAAAATAAATTCATATCCAAAATCATTTCCTATAGCAGAAATATGAGCAGTATCTGAAATAGGTATTGCAGGATATCCTGATCTTTTTTCTCTATATAATCCAGTTAATTCTTCTGCAAAATGAATGGCATCACAATGTGAACCTCCATTTCCACAAGATATAACTTTATTATTATTTTTAAATGCTTTTGCTATTAAAATAGCAGATTTTTCAATATTTTTTATTTGATTTGTATTTTTTAAAAAATTTTTTAATACATCTAAAGCAGAACTTAATTCAGAACAAATTGTTTTTTTATACATCATTCGAACTTAATTTGAAAAAAGTAAAATATTTTTTTCGGTGCGGACGGGACTCGAACCCGCGACCCCCGGCGTGACAGGCCAGTATTCTAACCGACTGAACTACCGCACCTCATTTATATCATTATTGTACATATTTTAAAAAAATCAGTCAATCATCTTTTTATAGTTATTAATAATTTAATATTTATAAGCATATTTTTTATTTTAAATATTTTATATGTTTTATATATTTCTCATGATTTTTTACTTCTTCTTTATTCGCTTTTAATATTTTTAAAGATTTTTTTTCATTTATTATTAATTTACCACAAGATTCAAAATTTTTTATATCTTCAACGTTATTGTAAAAAGACATAGATTCTTGACCACTAGTCATTAAAAGATATAATCTACCTAATAAAAAAGAATCTAAAAGTGCTCCGTGTAAAATTCTATGAGAATTTTTTATTTTATATCGGTTACAAAGTGCGTCTAATGTATTTTTTTTTCCAGGAAATAATTTTCTAGCCATTTTTAAAGTATCAATAATATAACAAAATTTTGATATGTCTATTGTTTTATTTTTTAACAAAGAAAATTCTTGATTTATAAAACCTATATCAAATAATGAATTATGAATTACTAAATTAGAACCTTTAATATAATTAAAAAAATCTTTAGCTATATTTTTAAATAATGGTTTGTCTAATAAAAAATCATCAGTTATTCCATGAATTTTTAAAGCACTTGAGTCTATTAATCTATTAGGTTTAATATAAACATGAAAATTATTTCCTGTGAAATGACGATTAATAATTTCAACAG
The DNA here is from genome assembly GCF_005083105.1 of Buchnera aphidicola (Aphis nerii). Classification (NCBI taxonomy): domain Bacteria; kingdom Pseudomonadati; phylum Pseudomonadota; class Gammaproteobacteria; order Enterobacterales; family Erwiniaceae; genus Buchnera; species Buchnera aphidicola. The sequence goes on along the minus strand of NZ_CP034885.1, from coordinate 275,257 downwards.
CTCCAATTTCAATAATTCTATGGTTAATAAAGGGTTTAGTAGAGCTGTTCATACCAGTAGTTTCAGTATCTAATGCAATTATTCTTTTCCGATTATTTATCATTTTTATTTAACTAGTTGTTAGGATATTTAATATAATGTTAAAATTAGTAAAAATATTTACAGATGGTTCTTGTCTTGGAAATCCAGGTTCTGGTGGATATGCTGCTATATTACGTTATAAAGTTAAAGAAAAAATATTAACTTCTGGCTTTTTTTTAACTACTAATAATAGAATGGAATTAATGGCTATAGTCTATGGCTTAGAATCTTTAAAACAACCTTGTATTGTTGAGGTTTTTACAGATAGTAATTATGTAAAACAAGGAGTAACAAAATGGATTTATCAATGGAAAAAAAAAAAAAGGAAAATTTAAAGATTCTACGCCATAGACTATAGCCATTAATTCCATTCTATTATTAGCAGTTAAAAAAAAGAATGGAATTAATGGCTATAGTCTATGGCTTAGAATCTTTAAAACAACCTTGTATTGTTGAGGTTTTTACAGATAGTAATTATGTAAAACAAGGAGTAACAAAATGGATTTATCAATGGAAAAAAAAAAAATGGAAAACAGTGAATAAAAAATCAGTAAAAAACATAGATTTATGGTTACGTATTAATAACTTATTAGAAAAACATGTCATAAAATGGTTTTGGATAAAAGCACATATAGGTCATGTAGAAAACGAACTATGTGATAAGATTGCACGTAAATCTGCAAAAAACCCATTGATGTATGATTTATTTTATGAAAAAATTTTTTTTGATAAATTAAAGAGAAAATGATGATTTTAACAAATATATATGTACTAAAAGATAACTATATTTGGATATTATATAATAAAAACAACTCTTGTATTATTATTGATCCAGGATTATCAGACGTTGTAATAAAAAAAATCATTGAAAAAAAATGGAAACCAGAAGCAATTTTATTAACGCATAATCATAGAGATCATACAGACGGTATAAAAAAAATATTACAAAAATATCCTGATATTATTATTTACGGCCCTAAAGAGACCAAAAAACATAGCGTTCATAAAATCGTAAAAGGGGGGGATAAAATTTATCTATTAGATAAAAAAATTTATGTTATTTCTACCCCTGGTCATACATTAAATCATGTTTCATATTATTTAAATCCATATTTATTTTGTGGAGATACTATTTTTTCAGCTGGATGTGGTCGAGTTTTTCAGAATAATTATTCAAACATGTATTATTCTATTCAATTAATTAAATCATTTCCAGAAGATACTATTTTATGTTGTGGTCATGAATATACTTTATCTAATTTAATTTTTTCTATGCATATTTTACCAGAAGATCAATATCTTAAATATTATTTTCAAGAAGTCAAAGAAAAAATATTTCTTAAAAAGAAAATCCCACCTTTTTTTCTTAAGAAAGAAAGAAAAGTTAATATCTTTTTAAGAACAGATGATATTTATTTAAGAAGAATTATAGATTTTAATAAATGTAGTTTCGAAATTTTTTGTTATTTAAGAAAATTAAAAGATAATTTTGGAGCTAAGCGGGATTGAACCGCTGACCTCCTGCGTGCAAGGCAGGCGCTCTCCCAGCTGAGCTATAGCCCCATGCCAGATGTAATATTATTGCTGATATATGGTAGGCCTGAGTGGAGTTGAACCACCGACCTCACCCTTATCAGGGGTGCGCTCTTACCATCTGAGCTACAAGCCTTTCTAAGAAAGTTTTATTAGATAATTTGTGTGGGCACTTCAAAAAAAAGTATATTTTTTTAAGGAGGTGATCCAACCGCAGGTTCCCCTACGGTTACCTTGTTACGACTTCACCCCAGTCATGAATCACAAAGTGGTAGACGCCTTCCCTAAAAGGGTTAGGAAATCTGCTTCTTTTGCAACCCACTCCCATGGTGTGACGGGCGGTGTGTACAAGGCCCGGGAACGTATTCACCGTGGCATTCTGATCCACGATTACTAGCGATTCCGACTTCGTGGAGTCGAGTTGCAGACTCCAGTCCGGACTACGATTTACTTTATGAGGTTTGCTTGTCTTTGCAGATTTGCTTCTCTTTGTATAAACCATTGTAGCACGTGTGTAGCCCTGGTCGTAAGGGCCATGATGACTTGACGTCGTCCCCACCTTCCTCCGGTTTATAACCGGCAGTCTCCTCTGAGTTCCCGGCCTAACCGATGGCAACAGGGGATAAGGGTTGCGCTCGTTGCGGGACTTAACCCAACATTTCACAACACGAGCTGACGACAGCCATGCAGCACCTGTCTCACAGTTCCCGAAGGCACTTTCTTATTTCTAAGAAATTCTGTGGATGTCAAGACCAGGTAAGGTTTTTCGCGTTGCATCGAATTAAACCACATGCTCCACCGCTTGTGCGGGCCCCCGTCAATTCATTTGAGTTTTAGCCTTGCGGCCGTACTCCCCAGGCGGTCGACTTAATGCGTTAGCTTCGGAAGTCACTTCTCTTGGAAACAACCTCCAAGTCGACATCGTTTACGGCATGGACTACCAGGGTATCTAATCCTGTTTGCTCCCCACGCTTTCGCACCTCAGTGTCAGTATTCGTTTAGGAGGCCGCTTTCGCCACGGGTATTCCTCCAGATATCTACGCATTTCACCGCTACACCTAGAATTCTACCTCCCTCTACGATACTCTAGTATTTCAGTTTCAAATGCAGTTCCTAGGTTGAGCCCAGGGATTTCACATCTGACTTAAAAAACCACCTACGTGCTCTTTACGCCCAGTAATTCTGATTAACGCTAGCACCCTCCGTATTACCGCGGCTGCTGGCACGGAGTTAGCCGGTGCTTCTTCTTCGGGTAACGTCAATAAACAAAATTATTAGTTTTGTTTTTTTCCTCCCCGCTGAAAGTACTTTACAACCCTAAGGCCTTCTTCATACACGCGGCATAGCTGCATCAGGCTTTCGCCCATTGTGCAATATTCCCCACTGCTGCCTCCCGTAGGAGTCTGGACCGTGTCTCAGTTCCAGTGTGGCTGGTTATCCTCTCAGACCAGCTAGAGATCGTAGCCTTGGTAAGCTTTTACCTTACCAACAAGCTAATCTCATCTGGGCTCATCCAAAAGCATGAGGCTTTTTATAGTCCCCCACTTTGGTTTTTCAACTTTATGCGGTATTAGCTACCATTTCTAGTAGTTATCCCCCTCTTTTGGGCAGATTCCCAGATATTACTCACCCGTTTGCCGCTCGCCGACAAGAAAGCAAGCTTTCTTTCGCTGCCGCTCGACTTGCATGTGTTAGGCTTGCCGCCAGCGTTCAATCTGAGCCATGATCAAACTCTTCAATTTTTAAAACGTTTCCTAAATAAAATTTAGGAAATTTAAAGGTAAACAAATTTTATGTACTTAATTTTTGGTGCCCACACAAATTATCTAATATTTTTTTAAAGAGCGTTGTTACTTTTTAATTACTTATTTGAAGATTTACATAAGAGATTACATTTTTTTTTATATCTTGTCAACCTTTTAATTAAATTAATTATCATTTTAATTAATTAAAATATTCTAAATAAAAATTTTAATTTTTAATATTTGATATTAAATTTTCGAAATATAAATAAATTATTTTTTTTAATATATAAAATTTAATATTTTATTAAAATTTAATATTTTACTTGTTAACGTAAAAATATTATATTTATCAATCAATAAATTTAATTTTTTAAAAAATATGTTAAATTAATAATATGTTTATTTATATTTATAAACGATAATAAAGGATTTAAATGAAAATAAAATATATAATAAAAAAAGATATTGAACAAGCTTTAATTAATACCAATTTAAAAATTTGTTGTAAACCATTAATTATATCGAGTAAAAAACCAGAATTCGGAAATTATCAAGTTGATAATTTTATAAAAATATCTAATAAAATTAATATCCAACCATATGATTTGTATAAAAAAATATTTCTTTTTCTTAATATAAAAAGTATGTACAAGAAAATAACATTTTCTCATCCTGGTTATGTCAATATTTTTATTAATCAGAATTGGTTGTCAGAAAAATTAGAAGAAGTATTTACATCAAGTCGTCTAGGTATCAAACATGTTTACCCTAAAAAAAGAATAGTAATTGATTATTCTTCTCCAAATATAGCGAAAGAAATGCACATAGGACATCTGAGATCCACAATTATAGGAGATGTTACAGTAAGAGCTTTAGAATTCTTAGGTCATCATGTAATCAGAGCAAATCATATTGGAGACTGGGGTACACAATTTGGAATGTTAATTGCATATTTAAAATACAAGCAAACAGAAAACAAATTAAAAAAAAATCTTATTTCACTAAAAGAAATTGAAAAATTTTATTGTAAATCAAAAAAAAAATATGATTCAGATAAAAACTTTGAAAAACAATCAAAAAAATATGTAGTTAAATTACAGAATGGAGATAAAAATTGCTTTTTTATTTGGAAAAAACTCGTCTCAATTACAATGAATTATAACTATAAAATATATAAAAAACTTAATGTAACGTTAAATAAAAAACATACTATGGGAGAAAGTTTATACAATAAAATGCTTCCGAATATTGTGGAAGATCTTAAAGCAAAAAAAATAGCTATAGAAAAAAATGGATCTATTATTGTTTTTTTGAATGAATTTCAAAATAGATTAGGTCAACCTATGGGAGTAGTGATACAAAAACAAGACACAGCTTATCTATATTCAACAACTGATATTGCTTGTATAAAATATAGATATGAAACATTACGTGCTGATCGAATTATATACTATACTGATTTACGTCAACATCAACATTTATTACAAGCTTGGACTATTGCTCAAAAAGCTAGTTATATTCCTAAAAATTTTTTATTAGAACATCATACATTCGGAATGATGCTATCTAAAAATAAACGTCCTTTTAAAACTCGTGATGGAAACACTATCAAACTTAATCAATTATTAGAAGAAGCAATAAATAGAGCTAAAAATTTAATTAAGCAAAAAAAACCCAATTTATCTAATCAAAAACTTATTAAGTTATCAAATATCATAGGAATTAGCGCAGTAAAATATGCTGATTTATCTAAAAATAGAAATACTAATTATATATTTGATTGGGATACTATGTTGACATTTGAAGGTAATACCTCTCCTTATATACAATATGCTTATACAAGAATTACATCTATTTTAAAAAAGTCTATGATACACATACATAAAATTTCAGAAAAAATTATTTTGACTAAAGATAGTGAAATTAAATTAGCAATTAAAATATTAGAATTTGAAGAAATTATTTCAATAATAGAAAAAAATGGAACCCCACACATTATGTGTAATTATCTTTATAAATTAGCCACATATTTTTCTAATTTTTATGAACATTGCTCAATTTTATTTAATAAAAAAATTAAAACTAGTAAAAGTAGATTAAAATTATGTTTCTTAACAGCAAAAACATTAAAAAAAGGACTTAATATTTTAGGAATAAAAATACTAAAAAAAATGTAAAAATAAGATTATTTTAATATCAGTAAGGTGAGGAAATAATGTAGTACTAATGAAACGTACCACTTAAAACCACACCAATCTGTACTTTTTAAAATGTTATGAACTTCCAATCACATTAGTAACTTTTATATTATTTAATTCTGTAATTTCAAACTGAGATAAAACAGTTAATTCTGGAAAATGAATACGTAAAAATTTAGATAAAAATAATCGTAGAGGATGCGGTACTAATAAAACAATCGGAGCATGAATTAATTTTTGTTTTTCAATTATTTCTTTAGTTTTTAACAATAAAACTTCAGATAAACCTGGTTCTATATTAACTTTTTCACCTTTTAAACTATCTAATAATAATTTTTCCAAACTTGTTTCTAATACAATAACTTCAATAATATTTTTTTTATAAAATAATTTTTGTAGTATAAGTTTACTTAAGGAAATTCGAACAATACTAGTTAATTCATTAGAATCTTTTTGATTAATAGCATGTTCTGATAACGTTTCTAAAATAGTACGCATATCTCGTATTGGAACTTTCTCTAAAAGTAAATTTTTTAAAATTTTATGTAGAGTTGTCAAATCAATTACATTAGGTATTAAATCTTCTGCTAATTTAGGTATTGTCGCGTTAACACGTTCTAATAATTGTTGAGTTTCATAACGACCAAATAATTCATTAATATGCTTTAAAATTAAAAAATTTAAATGTGTTGCAATGACGGAACTTGAGTCAACTACAGAATATCCTTTTTGTTCAGCTTCTATTTGAAAAGATTTTTCAATCCAATAACCATACAAACCAAAAGTAGGTTCGATAACTTTGTCAAAGGGTAATGATTCTATTTCATTACCAGTAGAAATAGCCATTAATTTTCCATAAAAACATTTTCCGTTACCTACTTCTAAACCTTTAATAAAAATACGATATGCACTGCCAATTAAATTTACATTATTTTTAATATGTACTAAAGGTGGTAAAAAACCAACTTCTTTTGCAACCTTTTTACGAACAATGTGAATTTTTTCTAATAAATTATCGCTTTTTTTAGAATCTATAATAGGAATTAAATTTAATCCAATTTCTATTCTTATAGGATCTTCTAATTCAACATCATTCCAAGAAGCTTCAGAAGTTGTTTTTAAAATTGGTTTATATTGATCATTATAATTTGAAGAAATATCACTTTTAAAAACATATTTTTTTTGATTTAACCACCAAGAAAGAACAAATAATACTATTGTAAAAACTAAAAATATTATATTTGGCATACCAGGAACTAAACCAAGAATACCTAAAACAACAGCACTTAACAAAATAACTTGAGAATTAGAAAACAACTGACTAATCATTTGTTCACCAACATTTTGATTAGTGCTAACTCTAGTAACAATTACACCAGCTGCTGTGGAAATTACCAATGCAGGTATTTGAGCAACCAAACCATCTCCTATAGTTAATAAAGTGTAAACTTCTGCTGCTTTGGTTAATAACATATTATGTTGAAATATTCCAATAATTAAGCCTCCAAACACATTAAGAATCATAATTAAAATACCAGCAATTGCATCACCTCGAACAAATTTGCTTGCTCCATCCATAGAACCATAAAAATCAGCTTCCTGTGTAATTTGAAGTCGACGTTCTTTAGCTTCTGATTCTCCAATTAAACTTGCATTTAAATCAGCATCAATAGCCATTTGCTTTCCAGGCATTGCATCTAAGATAAATCTAGCTCCAACTTCTGCTATTCTACCAGCTCCTTTTGTAATAACCATAAAATTAATGATGACTAAAATAATAAATACAACTATGCCAATTGCAAAATTCCCACCCACTAAAAAATGACCAAATGATTCTATTACTCTACCTGCTGAATGTGTTCCTGTATGACCATTTAAAAAAATCACACGCGTAGATGCAACATTTAACGCCAATCTTAATAAGGTCGAAAATAGTAAAACAGTTGGAAAAGCAGCAAAATCTAAAGTTTTACGAGTAAACATAGAAACAAGTAAAATAATTATTGATAAAGCAATATTAAAAGTAAAAAAAACATCTAAAATAAATGGAGCTAATGGTAAAACCATCATTGATAAAATAATTAAAATAAGTATCGGACCTGCTAATACTTTTAATTCGATATTTTTAAAATTTTTTATGATACGAGAAATAGAAGAAAAATTAACCATTACTTTTACTTTCTCCTGTAAAATTAAATTCAGATGGAACAGATATATTTTTTGGTTTTTCTGGAAAAGTTCCACCTTCTTTTTTCCATTTTTTTACTTTCCAGACCCATGCTAAAATTTCTGCAACAGCTTTATAAAGAGGCCCTGGAATATATTGTCCTATTTCTGCATAACGATATAATGCACGAGCTAATGAAGGGGAAGAAATTATAGCAATATCATGCTTAATTGCAATATTTTGTATTTGTATAGCCACATCTCCCATACCTTTTGCTATTAATTTAGGTGCGTTCATATTTTTTTCATCATATCTTAATGCTACTGAGTAATGTACAGGATTAGTTATAACAACATCAGATTTTGGAATATTTAACAACATTCTTCTTCTAAAATTTTCTTTCATCTGCTGTCGTATTCTACTTTTTAAATGTGGATGACCTTCTTGCTCTTTAAATTCATTTTTTATTTGTTGACGAGTCATTTTTAATTGTTTTTGATATTTAAAATAATTCCAAAAAATATCGAAAATTATAACTGGAATTAAACTCAAAATCACTAAAATACAACATAAAATAATAATATTAAATACAAACGAAAAAACAGAAAAAATATCTTTCATATTAAAAAATATTATTTCAAAAAAATGCACACGTAAATACCAAAAAGTCACACTCCCAACAACAAGCAACTTTAACATATTTTTAAAAAACTCAATCAATATTTTTATAGAAAAAATATTTTTTAATCCATTTATTAAATTTATTTTTTTAAAACTAAATTTTAATGATGTAAAATTAAATTTTACACCACTAAACAAAATAGCAGGCATTATAATTATAAAAAATAAAGATCCTAAAAATGGTGTAAAAATAATAAAAATTTTTTTTAAAGAAATTATTATATCTAATAAAGTATTTTGTTCATTCAAGATGATACTATTATTAAAACGAAAACTATTAGACATAATTTTACTAAATTCAAGTACAATTAAATCTCCATACCACCATAAATTTAAAAATCCAACTATCAAAATTAACAAAGAATTTAATTCTCGAGAATACCTTGTTTTACCTTTTTTTCGAGATTTTTTAATATGATGTTCAGTTGGTTGTTCAGTTTTCTCTTCATGCATATCATGATTCATTTTAAATATTTTTAACCATTATTATTGTTTTATTTAAATAGAAATTAATTTATATATTTTAAACCAAGTATAATTAATATTAAAAAATTTAAAGTATTAAAAATATCTTATAAAATATTTCATTATATAATAGAATGAGCACAAAAGAATTGAAAATAAATATTTTAATTTTTATATCACTTTTATTCATATTGAGATATTAACCATATGCGAGCAAGTCAATATTTACTACTAACTTTAAAAGAAAATCCTCATGATACTGAAATAATTAGTCATCAACTTATGCTTAGAAGTGGGATGATTAGAAAATTATCTTCAGGTTTATATATTTGGTTACCAACAGGTTTGAGAGTTTTAAAAAAAGTAAATAAAATCATCACAAATGAAATGAAAAAAATTAATGCTTTAGAAATTTCTATGCCTATTATTCAACCTGAAGAACTATGGAAAAAAAGTGGACGTTTAAATGTATACGGAAAAGAACTATTCCGATTTTTTGATCGACGTAATAAAAAATTTATATTAGGACCAACTAATGAGGAGGTTATAACGTATTTAATTGGCAATGAAATACATTCTTATCAAGAACTACCATTAATTATGTATCAAATTCAAACTAAATTTAGAGATGAAATACGCCCACGATTTGGAATTATTCGATCTCGTGAATTTATTATGAAAGACGCGTATTCATTTCATATTAATAAAAGATGCTTAGAAAAAACTTATAATAATTTTTATGAAAGTTATATAAATATATTTAATCAAATGAAACTTCAATTTCGTGTTGTAAGTGCTGATTCTGGATCAATGGGTGGTAAAATTTCACATGAATTTCAAGCATTATCTAATAATGGAGAAGATAAAATAGTTTTTTCAAAAAATACTTCATATGCTTCTAATATTAATACAGCTCAATCAATAGAATCCATTAATTTTTTCAAACAAAAAGATCATAATATTCACAATAAAACAAAAAGCATAAAATCTATTAAAAATATTAATGAAATTAAAAATATTACTGAAAATTTAGTGAAAACAATACTAATTAGAACCTATGATAATAAAAAATTTTCATATGCTGCTATACTAATACGAGCAGAACATGAATTGAATTTATTTAAAGTAGAACAAATTAATATTCTCAAAAAACCATTAGAATTTCTAGATGAAAAAGAAATTATTAAATTAATAGGAGTTGAAAAAAAATTTCTAGGACCTTGGAATTTAAATGTTCCTATATTTGCTGATGTTTCTGTATATTATATGCAAAATTTTACTATTGGTGCAAATATTAATAAAAAGTTTTTTATTAATGTAAACTGGAATGTAGATATTCCTATTCCAAATATTATTGATATTAGAAATATTACAAAAAATGACTTAGGACCAAATGAACAAAATCCATTGGAAATTAAAAAAAGTATTGAAATCGGACATATTTTTCAATTAGAAAAAGAATATTCTGAAAAGATGAACATGTTAATAAAAGATAAATTGGGAAATCAAAAAAATTTATATATGGGATGTTATGGGATAGGAATAACACGTATTATCGCAACTATAATTGAACAAAACTATGATAATCAAGGGATTATTTGGCCAAATTCGATTGCACCTTTTGAAGTGGCTATTTTAGTTATTAATATAAATAATTGTCAAAAAACTAAAAAAATTTCAGAAGAATTATATAAAAATATCAAAAATGAAAAAATAGATGTAATTTTAGATGACCGTAATAAAAGACCTGGTATTATGTTTAATGAAATAGATTTAATTGGTATTCCACATCAAATTGTTATTAGTGCGCGTCATGTCAATAACAGTAATGTTGAATATCGAGAACGTAAAAATAAAAAAAATATTCTTATTAATTTAAAAGATATTGTTAATTTTTTAAAAAACAAACTAAAATAATTTATTTATATATTTTAAAAAATTATAAAAATATAGTATATAAAATTATAAAATATCAAAGAATTTTTATAAAAAATCTTATTTAATGTAGTTTTAATTGTACTTGTTCTTTTCCGACTAAAGATTTTAATTCATTTAAAAATTCATTACTAACAGTGATATAAAAATTCTTATTTTTAATTAAACTAAAATAAATTTGTTTTGTTTTAAAGAACAAATGAACAAAAACACCACCTTGATTTTGTTGGATTAATAATTTATATAATTTTTCTAAAATAAATTGATCATGGTTTTTCGTTAATGTAATAACTAATTTTTTAAGATGTTTTTCTCTTAATAATGTTAAGTTAAAAATTTCATATGCTATTATTTTTTTATTTTTAGTTAAATCTGTTTTTCCTTTTATTATTAGAATTTCATTTAACTTAATTAAATATTCAAATAAATTAAACACTTGTTTAAAAATTACAACTTCAAAACGACTATTATAGTTATCTAATATTAATATAGCTATTTTATTTTTATTTTTAGTTGTTTTTATTTTAATTGAAATAACAATTCCTAAAACTATTTTATTTTTATGACTGGAATTTAATTCTAAATTTTTTAAAACATTTACATAATATTCTAGTTCTGCTAAATACTGATTAATAGGATGTCCTGTTAAATAAAAACCTAAAACTTGATATTCATTTTTTAATTGATCTTGTTGATTAAGATGTGAAAATTTAGATAAATTATTTTTTTTTATTATATTTAATTCATCTTTAAAATCCCCAAAAAGACTTATTTGCCGGTTATTTTTAATTCGTAGATATTCTTTTGAAACTTTAATTGCATCTTCAATTAAATTAAGCAAACAATTTCTATTCTTATCTATAACATCTAAACTACCAGACATAATTAGTTTTTCTAATATTCTACGGTTTATTTTATTAGGATCACAACGCATACATAAATCGAATAAATCATAAAAATAACCGTTTTTATCTCTTTCTTCAATAATACTTTTTATTGAATTTTCACCTATTCCTTTTATAGCCCCAAGACCATAGACTATATTGTTAGAATTGTCTACATAAAATTCATATTTACTTAAATTAATATTAGGAGGAATCATTTTTAATTTTAAATTAAGTGTTTCATGAACTAAAATGATAATTTTTTCTGTATTATCTATATCCGAGTTCATAGTAGCTGCTATAAATTCAGCAGGATAATGTGATTTTAACCATAATGTTTGATAAGAAACTAACGCATAAGCTACAGAATGTGATTTATTAAATCCATATCCAGCAAATTTTTCCAATAAATCAAAAATTTTTGATGCTAATTTTAAATCAATTCCATTTTTTTTAGATCCTTCTAAAAAAATTTTTCTTTGCTTTGCCATATCTTTAAAATTTTTTTTACTTATAGCACGTCTTAAAATATCAGCTTTTCCTAAAGTATAACCCGCTAAAATTTGAGCAATTTTCATAACTTGTTCTTGATATAAAATAATACCATAGGTTGATTTTAATACTGGTTTTAAAAGTATATGCTGCCATTTATAATCAGGATATGAAATTTTTTCATATCCATGCTTTCGATTTATAAAATTATCTACCATTCCGGATTGTAAAGGACCAGGTCTAAAAAGTGCTAAAAGTGCAATAATATCTTCAAAACAATCTGGTTTTAATCTTTTAATTAAATCTTTCATTCCATAAGATTCTAATTGAAAAATAGCAGTAGTTTTACATTCTTTTAATAAAAGAAAACATTTTTCATCATCTAATGAAATAGAATTAATATTAATTTTTTTTTCATTCGGTAATAATTTTACGTTAATCATATCTACTGTACAATTAATTGTTGTTAATGTACGTAAACCAAGAAAATCAAACTTTAACAAACCGACATATTCAATATCATTCTTATCAAATTGAGTAACAGAATTACTTCCATTTTCGTCACAATATAAAGGACAAAAATCAGTAATTTTGGTCGGAGAAATTACAACACCACCTGCATGCTTTCCAATATTTCTATTTACTCCTTCTAATTTTTTAGATATATCAATTAATTTTTTAATATCTTCATTATTTTTATAAAGATTATATAATTCAGATTTCTTAGAAAAAGCTTCATTAAGTGTGATTCCAGGATCTAATGGTACTAATTTAGATAAATGATTGATAAACCCATAAGGGTAACCTAAAACTCTTCCTACATCTCGAATTACAGCTTTTGCTGTCATTGTTCCAAAAGTAATAATTTGAGCTACTGCATCTCTACCATACATATCAGAAACATGTTCAATTACTCTATCTCGTTTATCCATACAAAAATCAATATCAAAATCAGGTAGAGAAATACGTTCAGGATTTAGAAATCGTTCAAATAATAAATCGAATAATAAAGGATTTATTTCAGTTATATTTAATGCATATGCAACTAATGAACCTGCACCTGAACCTCTTCCAGGTCCAACTGGGATATTATTATTTTTTGCCCATTGTATAAATTCCATAACAATTAAAAAATACCCAGGAAAACCCATTTTATTTATTATATTTAACTCCATCATTAAACGTTTTTTATATTTTAAATAAATTTCTTTACTTATTTTACAATTTGTAAAATGTACTTTTAAACGTTTTTTTAATCCATTTTTTGCTTTAATAATCAAATAATCTTGAATACTTGTTTTACCTGTAGGAAATTGTGGTAAAAAATACTGTCCAGAAGATATAAAAACATTGCAACGTTTTGCAATTTCTACACTGTTAATTAATGCTTCTGGAATATCAGAAAACAGCTCAAATATTTCTTTTTCACTTTTTAAATATTGATTTTGGCTATAGTTATTTTGAATTTTAGAATTTTTTAAAGTTTCTCCTTCATGAATAGCAATTCTAATTTTGTGAATTTTAAAATCTTCTTTATTTAAAAAACATACATCATTAGTTGCTACTACTGGAATACCTTTACAATAAGACAAATCTACAGCTAAATGTAAATATTTTTCTTCATTTTTTCTTCCTGTTCTCATTAATTCCAGATAATATGAAGAAGGAAAATATGTTTCATAGAATTTTAAACAAGAAGATATAAATGAAGATTGTTTACTTAACAAAATTTTTCCAATTTCACCACGACACCCTCCTGAAAGTAGGATTAATCCATGATTAAGTTCTGAAAGCCATTTTTTTTCTATTGTAACAAACTTATTATTAATATATCCTTTTGTATAAGCACGAGAAATTAACAAAATTAAATTTTTGTATCCTTTTTCATTGCTAGCTAATATAGTTAATTCTACTAATTCATTCTTTACGAATTCTGAAATAAATTTCACTGTTGTGCCAATAATAGGTTTTAAACCAAATTTATGTGCAGAATTATAAAATTTTATTACACCATATAAATTACTGAAATCTGTAATAGCTAAAGCTATCATTTTCAAAGAAACTGCTTTTTTTACTAGATCTTCTGGTTTAGATAAACCATCAAACATTGAATAATCGCTATGTACATGAAGATGTACAAATTTTGGTGAATGCATTTATTTTCCGAATTTAATATAAAAATATTTTATTTAATATTAATTTTTTTTATAAAAAAGAATAGTAGCATGACAAATATTTATATTATTTACCATTGCATACACTTTGAATTTAATTAAATTTTTTTTATTTTTTAAATAAATCACTTGAATAAATATTTGATCTCCAGGGATAATATTTTTTTTAAATCTCGCATTTTCAATACCAACAAAATAATATAATTTATTAATATTTAATATTCCTGTACTTTTATAAATTAAAATAGCAGCTGCTTGAGTCATAGCCTCAATAATTAAAACACCTGGAAATACTGGTTTTTCTAAAAAATGCCCCTGAAAAAATGGTTCATCTATAGTACAATTTTTTAATGCTTGTAAATAATGAAAAATTTTAAAATCTAAAATTCGATCAATTAATAATAAAGGATAACGATGTGGTAAAATTTTTAAAATTTTTTTAATATCCAAAAAATTATAACTAGAACTCAAAATATTCACCTTTTAAAAGTGATAACATCAAATAAATACATTTTTTATAAATTAAGTCTTTATTTTTAAAAAAACCAAATTTATTTAAATTACCAATTTTTACCAATATTAAATTGAAATGCTTCTAATTGATTATTTTCATTTGTTTGAATAGGATAAGCATAGGAAAAAACTAACGGACCAATAGGTGAAAACCATTGCAAAGAAACACCAATAGAAGAATAAATATTTTTTAAATTACTAAAATCTATAAACTGTAAATTAGAAGTATTTTTTTGTTTTTTAGATCTAGTATCCCAAATATTACCAATATCTAAAAATAAGGAAGATCGAAGAAAATGTGTATACTTTTCTTCAATGAATGGAATTGGTAAAACTAATTCTAAATTAGCAATAACCATTGCATTACCACCAATTGAATCTAAAGATTCACAAAAATTATTATTTTTATGTCCTAAACATTCTTTTAGATTACTAACAGTATATTCTTTTTTTGGACCAATGGTATGAATACGAAATCCACGAATATTATTTGAACTATTTGAATGAAAATTTTCATAAAAAGGCAACTTTTGTTGGTTAAAACTATCTCCAAAACCAGCTCGGAAATGAGTTAAAAATATAAATTTTTTTTCTTGATCTAAAGGTATATATTGTTCAGTATCTAACAAGATTTTATAAAAGCTATTATCAGAACCAGGAATAGTGTTTTTACCACTTAAATAAGTTTGATTACCAGAAATAGGAAAATAAAAATTTTTTAAAGTGTTATGTAAAAATGAATAATTTAAAGTAAAATCATTCACTAAGCTATTTTTTAAAAACTGATCATCAAATGTTTGAACTGTATTATTTATAATATTTTTTTTATTTTTTATATTAGTTAAATTATTTTCATTAATTAAATTATTTCGAGTATATCCAAAACCTATATTAAATCTATTAAAACTATTAATCAAAAAACTTAAATCATTTTCAAATCCAATTGTCTGTTTTTTAAGAATAGACATGTCATTAAGATGATATTTAAAATCATTATAAAATAGTTTACTATTCAAATTAGTACCATTCTCAAAAAAATAAGGATATGTCACTAATAAGTCTGCATATTTTTGATTATCATTTTTAATAATACTAGTCTTTAGTGAATTACCAGATCCAAATAAATTATCTTTTGAAAGTGAAGCATTGAAACTTAATCCACTATCTTTTCCATAACCTAATCCAAAATTTACTGTACCAGTAGGATTTTCTTTTAATTCATAAATAACATTAACTGCATTTTTTTTATCATCTAAAAAATCTTTTGTAACTACAATATCATGAATATATTTTATTTTTTCTAATGATTCTTTACCTAAATTAATTAGTTTTGTATTAAACCATTTACCTTCTATTTGTTTTATTTCACGTCGTAAAACTATATCTTTAGTTAATTCATTACCTTTAAAAAGTATTTTATTAACGAAATAACGTTCATTAATATTTATATTAAAATTTAAAATTATAGTTTTTGTTCGAACATTTATATCAGGATTAATTAAAATTTGAGTATTAATATATCCATGTTCAGATAAAAAATATTTTATTTTTTGAACAATTAAATCAATTTTTTCTTGATTATATAATTCATTATTATTGATAGTAATCAAATTTTTTATTTGTTCGTAATAGTGTAATACATTACCGTTAACAAAAAAATGAGAAACTTTATATTTGCTTCCTTCAAAAATTTGTAAAATAATATTCACTTTATTTTTATTTTTTGAAAAATTAATTATTTTTTTATCTATATGAAAATAATAATATCCTCTATTTAAATAAAATTTATTTAAATTATCTAAATCTTTTTCTAATTGATTAGAATAATAAATACATTTTTCTAAAAAGTTCCACCAGGGTTTATGATCTTTTAATTTAAATAAAGAAATTATTTTATCTCGTGAAAAATTTTTATTTCCGAGAATTTTGATATAATTTATTTGAGTTAAATGTCCTTCATCAATTAATATTTTTAAATTAATTTTGTTATTTGAAGAAAACGTTGTCAATACCTTAATTTTTGACTGATATCTTCCAATATGATCGTAAAAATTTTGTATATTTTTTATAAAAACATCTTTTAAATATGGATTATATTGTCTACCTACTTTGATATTTAATTGATCAAGATATTTATTAAGAATATCATTTTTAATTAGATGATTACCTGAAATACTAATATTGTATATTAAAGGTCGTTCTATTATTTTAAAAATAATTGATTTTTCTGAAAAAAAAACTTTAATATCTTCAAATTTTCCTGTTTTAAATAAAGATTTAATACTTTTTTTAATATCATTTTTGGTTATTGTACTACCAATATTAAATAAAATATGCCTTAATGCTTCATCTTTTGAAATATATTTTAGTCCTTGAAATTCAATGTTTTTTATAGTCCACAAATTTTTTGAGTAAATATTTATACTAAAAAACATCAAAAAAATCATAAAAAATTTTTTAATTAACATTATTGCAATTTTTCCTGCAATAGATCTAATACTTTGTATGTATTTATACCATACAATCTAAAAGAAATTAAGAAATAAAAATAAGATGTTTGTTGTATTTAGATTAAAAATTTAAGATTTAAATAATATTAAAATTACTTTTGATCTTCAATAAATCCTCCAAAACGACGTTTTCTCGTGCTGAAATAATTAATTGCATCTTGAAATATAAATTTATTAAAATCAGGCCATAAAATATCGGTAAAATATAATTCAGAATATGCGATTTGCCATAATAAAAAATTACTAATTCTTTTTTCACCTCCAGTTCTAATTACTAAATCTACCGGTAATAAAGTACTAGTAGATAAATATTGAGAAAATGTTTCTTCTTCAATTTGATTTATATCTAAATATCCATTTCTAACATCAGCAATTATTTTTTTTACACCTTGTACTATATCCCATTTACCACCATAATTTGCAGCAATATTTAAAGTCAAACCGCTATTTTTTATAGTTTTTTTTTCTGCATTATAAATAGATAATTGTAATTCTTTATTAAAAAAAGTTATGTCACCAATTACTTTAAGACAAATATTGTATTTATTTAAATTTTCTATTTCATTATTTAATGTAAACAAAAAAAGTTTAAGTAAAGAAATTACTTCTAATTTTGGACGTTTCCAATTTTCACTACTGAAAGCATATAATGTTAATACTTTTATGTTATTTTTAATAGCAAATTTTATCGTTTCTTTTACTGCTTTAAAACCTATTTTGTGGCCAAAAGAACGTATTTTACCTTTTTTTTGAGCCCATCTTCCATTGCCATCCATAATTATGGCAACATGAAGAGGTATTTTTTTTTTATTTTTTTGCATGTTAAGTATTTATATAATATTACATATATATTCTCTAAAAATAATTTTTTTTAAAAATGCTAATAATTTCAAATTAAAGAGGATATTTTTTTTTCTGTTTGTATTCTAGCTTTTTTGTCAATTTCTAAGATTTCTAAAACAGAAGTTGGTTCTGAAAAAGAAGAAGACATTAAAACATCATTATTTATTTCAAAAATTTTATTAAATTTAATTTTTGAACTTAAAAAAGCAGATACAGAAACTTCATTAGCAGCATTTAATACAGTCATTGCTGACTGACCATGAGAAAAAGCATCAATTGTTAATTTTAAACATGGAAATTGCTTAAAATCTGGTTCAAAAAAATTTAAATAATTTAATTTTTTAAAATCCAAATAATTAGATCCAGAAGAAATACGTTTAGGAAATGACATTGCATACGAAATAGCTACTTTCATATCTGGAACTGAAATTTGAGCTAATACTGAGCCGTCAATATATTCTACCATAGAATGAATAATTGATTGAGGATGAATTAAAATATTAATTTCATCAGCTGAAGCATTAAATAACCATCTTGCTTCAGCATATTCGAAACCTTTATTCATCATAGTTGCTGAATCTACTGATATTTTTTTACCCATATTCCAATTTGGATGAGCAAATGTTTGCTCAGGTTTTACAAAAGGTAAATCTTCTTTTTTTAAATGATATAATGGACCACCTGATCCAGTTAAAATAATAGATTTAATTCCATGTTCTTGTAAATTAAACTTTCCTAAATTTTTTTGTAGACGTTCAGGTAAAACTTGAAAAATCGCATTATGTTCACTGTCAATAGGAATAATTTTAGCATTGCTACAAAATAAAGCATTCATAAATATACAACCAGAAGTAATTAAAGATTCTTTATTAGCTAATAAAATAGTTTTTCCAGCATATATTGCAGATAATGTAGGTAATAAACCCGCCATTCCAACAATAGCAGATACTACATAATCATTTTCTTCTAAAGAAGCTAATGCAGAAATATTTTTATTACCAGATAAAACTTGTGTTTTAATTTTTTCTTCTTTTAATTTAATTCTAAGTATATTTGCAGATGTTTCATTTTTCATGGCCACCCAATCAGGTGAAAATAATTTACATTGTTCTAACATTATAGCAAAATTTTTATTTGCAACTAGTGCAACTATTTTGAATAGATCAGGATGTTTTTTAATAATAGATATTGTACTTATACCAATTGAACCAGTTGATCCTAAAATTGTGATTTTCTTCATAAAAATTTTTTAATAGACATTTTCATAAATATTTAATATATAAATTTTATTTTATTTTAACTATGTTAAAATTTCATAAGTTCTTTTTCTTTAAAAAGTAAAATATTTTCTATTTTTTTAATATAATCATCTGTCATTTTTTGAATTTTATTTTGTGAACTATGTTCTTGATCTTCTCCAATAATTTTATTTCTTAAATAAATTTTAATTTTTTCATTGGCATCTCTACGAATATTACGTATAAAAATACGAGTATTTTCAGCATTATTTCTTATAATTTTAATAAGATTTTTTCTTCTTTCTTCTGTTAGACCCGGTATTGGTACAATAATATCTTTTCCATGTATTACTGGATTTAAATCGAGATTTGAATTTAAAATAGCTTTATTAATTGTAGTCGTGTTAGAACTATCAAATATATTTATCTTAAGAGTATGATAATCTTCAACCACTATATTAGAAATTTGCTTAATCGGGACTTTAGAACCAAAATATTCAATATATATATTATTAAGCAAATCTGGAGATGCTCTACCAGTTCTAATGTTACTCATTTGAATTTGAAAATTTTTAATACATACTTCCATTTTTTGATTGATTTTAATAAAAAGTTCATTAATCACATATTTACCTATAATATCTATTTGTTATTTAATTTTAAATAATGTTTTTGTATATTTTAAAATATTTATAATTACAGAAAAATATTTCATATTTTATGTGGTAATAATAGTACCTTCATCATGTCCTGTAATAATATGATATAAAGATTGAAATTTGTTAATATTAAAAACTCGAATTGGCAAATTATGATCTCTGGCAAGGGCAAAAGCAGAGAGATCCATAACTTTTAATTCTTTTTTAAGTACATCCTCATAAGTTAATTTTTTATAAAAAGTTGCATGGGCATATTTGTTTGGATCTTTAGAATACACTCCATCAACTTTAGTCCCTTTTAAAATAATATCTGCTTGTATTTCAATACCACGTAAACATGCTGCAGAATCAGTTGTAAATAATGGATTACCGATTCCAGCTGCAAAAATAACTACATAATTATTAGATAAAAGTTTTATTGCTTGTCGATGATTATAAGTCTCACACATTCCATTTATTGGTATCGAAGACATTACACAAGAAGGAATAGAATAATATTGCATGATGTCATGCATCGCTAAACTATTAATTATTGTTGATAATATACCAATGTGATCAGATGCTATTCTATTTATTCCGATATTAGATAACGTTGATCCACGAAATAAATTTCCGCTTCCAATTACCAATCCAACTTGTACACCAATATTTAATACTAATTTTATTTCTTTAGCTATTTTTTTTAAAGAATTCACATCAATACCAAATTTATTCACTCCTTGTAAAACTTCTCCACTTATTTTTAATAAAATACGGGGGTATATAAATTTTGTATTGGTAGACATTTTTTTAATCCGAATATATTTAATATATTTAAAAATAAATATAAGTGTTATTTTAAAAAAATCATATTGCTATTAATTAATATCTGTTAATTATTTAATTGTATTTTCTCCAATTTCAAACCTAACAAAAGATATAATATTACCATTATGTTCATCTAATACTTGACCTACTTTTTTATTTGGATCAATTATAAAATTTTGACCAACTAAAGAAATATTATTTAAAAATTTATTCATACGACCATCTACTATTTTTTTTAATATATTAGTAGGCTTCTTATAATTTTTTACTAGTTCTAATTGAATATTATATTCTCTTTCAAATATTTCTTTGGATACATCTTTAGGATGTATATAATCTGGTTTACTTGCTGCTATATGCATAGAAATGTTTTTTAATACATCCTGATTTAAATTATTAGCACTAACTAACACACCAATACGACCAGCATGCACATAAGAAAATATATTATTACCATTAATAATTTCAAATCGATTAATTTTAATATTCTCACCAAATTTTACAATTAATTCTGTTATTTTTATTTTAAAATAATTTTGTATGTCAAAAATGTTTTTTATTTTTTCAGATAATGCCGTTAAAATTATTTCTTTTCCAAAAGAAATAAAAAGATTATCTTTTGCTACAAAATCAGTTTGACAATTCAATTCAATCATAACTCCAATATTATTTTGAGTACTAGCAAATATTACACCATGATTCGTAGTATTTTTTAATTTTTTTGAAGCTTGTATTTTTCCTGATTTTCTTAAATTATCAATTGATAACTCAATATCTCCATTTTCTTCTATTAATGCTCGTTTACATTCCATAAAACCAACACCTGTACGTAATCTCAATTTTTTTACTAATAAAGCAGGAATATCAATCATAAATATCTTCTCTTAGCAGGTTTTATAAATATAAGTATATACATATATATTTATTCAATATCTAAATTTTCTTTTGAATTAATTAAAACTTCAGTTATTGAAGTATGATGATCTGTTTTACAAATACTCATTGTTACCGCTTTTAAATATAATGCAACAGATCTAATTGCATCATCGTTTCCAGGTATTATATAATCTACACCATCAGGATTAGAATTAGTATCTACAACAGCAAAAACAGGAATTCCTAAATTATTTGCTTCTTGAATTGCAATATGCTCATGAGCAGCATCAATGATAAATAAACAATCTGGAAGACCTCCCATATTTTTTATACCACCTAAACTATTTTCTAATTTAGATAATTCTCTTGTTCGTATTAACGCTTCTTTTTTTGTAAGTTTTAAAAACGTACCATCTTTAGATTCTATTTCTAAATCTTTTAAACGTTTAATAGATTGACGTACTGTTTTCCAATTAGTTAACATTCCACCTAACCAACGATGATTAACATAAAATTGATCACAATTTATTGCTGTTTCTTTTATTTTTATACTAGCAGCACGTTTAGTTCCAACAAATAATATTTTTCCTTTTTTAAAAGCGATTTTTCTCAATTCTAACAAAGCAAAATTAAACATAGGAAGAGTTTTTTCTAAATTAATAATATGTACTTTATTCTTAGAACCAAAAATAAATGGTTTCATTTTTGGATTCCAATATCGAGTTTGATGTCCAAAATGAACTCCAGCTTTTAACATATCTCTCATTGACACTATTTCCATAAAAATCTCCTAATTAAAAAATCAAATTTTAAAAAATGAATATTAATAACAATTCTATAACTTTTATATTAAATGAAAAATATAAATATCTTGTATATTCACATCATATTAAATATATCTAATAAATTAAATGAAATATATCATATTCAATATTTAAGAACAGTAATAATTATTAACGTATTTTATTTTTTTTAAATTACTCGTTAAATATTAAAATAAAAATTTTTATAACTAAATTTTATAAACTATAATTTATACAAATTAAACTTTATATATTTTAATTGGTTAAATGTTATGAATCATATGATAAAAAAAAAATCAGAAATAGAAAAAATGAGAATATCTGGAAAATTAGCTGCAAAAGTATTAGAAATGATTGAAAAATATGTTCAACCAGATGTAAGTACAGAAGAACTAAATAATATATGTCATAATTTTATCATGCAAAATAATGCTATTCCAGCATGTTTAGGATATCATGGTTTTCCAAAATCTGTCTGTATTTCTGTTAATGACGTTGTATGTCACGGTATTCCAAGTAAAAAACAAATTTTAAAAGTAGGAGATATAGTTAATATTGATGTTACAGTTATTAAAGATAACTATTATGCAGATACCTCAAAAATGTTTTTTGTAGGAGAAACAAGTATTCTATCTAAACGTTTATGTAAAGTTGCTCAAGAAAGCCTTTATACATCTTTAAAAATTATAAAATCAGGCGTACCACTTTTAAAAATTGGAGAAACAATTGAAAATTATGTTGAAAAACAAGGTTTTTCAGTTGTAAAAGAATATTGTGGACACGGTATTGGTACTTCATTTCATGAAGAACCACATATATTGCATTATAAAAATAAAAATAAAATGATTCTAGAAAAAGGAATGATTTTTACTATTGAACCTATGATAAATGCAGGAAAATCAGAGGTAAAATGTATGAAAGATGGATGGACTGTTAAAACAAAAGATCACTCATTATCTGCTCAATATGAGCATACTATACTAGTTACAAATTATGGATGTGATATTTTAACATGGCAAAAAAAAGAAAAAATACTTCCTAGTTTTATCAATTAATAAAAATAAATGTTTTTATTTTTCTTGTTAAAATTCAATATAATTAAATTGGGATAATTTAAAGTGAAAAAATTTAAAAAAATAATTGAAAATGCTTATATAAATAGAAATGAAATTAATTTTAAAAATATTGATATTGAAACTTATGAAACTATCGCTTATATATTAAGTTTATTAAACAAAGGGGAACTACGTATTTCAGAAAAAAAAGATAATGTATGGATTACTCATCAATGGTTAAAAAAAGCAATATTATTATATATATATTTTACAAAAAATAACATTTTTTTAGGTAAAAATACTAATTATTACGATAAAATTCCACTTAAATACAATAAATATACTCAAGAAAATTTTGAAATAGAAAAAGTTAGAATAGTACCACCAGCTACTGTTAGATATGGCGCATTTATTAATTGCAATACAGTAATTATGCCATCATATGTAAATATAGGTGCATATATAGATGAAGGAAGTATGATAGATACATGGGCGACTGTAGGATCATGCGCACAAATTGGAAAAAATGTGCATTTATCAGGAGGAGTTGGAATAGGTGGTGTATTAGAGCCTTTACAAAATAATCCTACTATTATTGAAGATAATTGTTTTATTGGTGCTCGTTCTGAAATTGTAGAAGGAGTAATTGTAGAAGAAGGTGCTGTAATATCTATGGGCGTTTTTATAGGACAAAGTACTAAAATTTATAATCGAGAAACTGAAGAAATTTCTTACGGGAAAATTCCTTCGAATTCTGTAGTAGTTTCTGGTAGTTTGCCATCTAAAAATGGAAAATATAATTTATATGCTGCAGTTATTGTTAAAAAAGTAGACCATAAAACTACAAGTAAAGTAGAAATTAACAAATTATTACGTGGTTTAAATTAACATTAAAAACCGCCCGTATTTTAAAAAAATAGGGCGGAATCATATAATAAACTGTTTTTTTAACTATTACTCACTAACTAAATAAATATTACTACTTCCTCTTTTTATACTAAAAACTAATATGCTTGGTTTATGAGCTAATTCATCTTTCAAGTCATCTAAATCATTTATTAATTTTTGATTCACTTTAATGATAATATCATCTTTTTTAAAACCAATTTTTCCAGCTGGAGTATTTATTTTAACATTATCTACTTTTACACCCTTTTGATCATCTATAGAAAAATTAGAAAAATCAGCTCCTTCAAGACCTGGATAAATATCTCCAAAATTCATACTTTGTTTAAGCGATGGCTTTAATTCTACAATTACATCTTTAATAATACCATTTCGAAAAATACCTAATTCCATCTTAGTAGCAACTGGTAAAGATCCAATTTCAGCACGTAATGCTGCAAAACTAGAAATCAGTTTTTTATTTAAAGATACAATAATATCTCCGGCTCTAATACCAGCTTGAAATGCAGATGAATTAGGTAGGACTTGACTAACAAAAGCTCCTTTTTGAGTATTAATTTTCATTATTCTTGCTAAGTCAGAATTTAATTCCATTCCTATTATACCTAACTCACCACGTCTTACTTGACCAAATTGAGCTATTTGTGCTGTAAGATTTTTAACCATATTTCCAGGAATTGCAAAACCAATTCCTATATTACCTCCATCTGGAGCTAATATCGCAGTATTAATACCTATTAATTCACCATCTAAATTAACTAATGCACCACCGGAATTACCTCTATTAATAGCTGCATCAGTTTGAATAAAATTTTCATAATGTTCAATATTTAATCCACTTCTCCCCAAAGCAGAAATAATACCAGATGTAACTGTTTCACCAAGACCATACGGATTTCCAATTGCTACAGTATAATCACCTACTCTTAATTTATCAGAATCTGCAATTTTAATTGCACTTAAATTATTTGCATTTTGTAATTGTATTAAAGCAATGTCAGAACGTTGATCTTTTCCAATTACATGAGCTTCATAACGACGTCCATCACTTAATTGTACTTGAATCTTATTTGCATTTTCTACAACGTGATTATTAGTTACAGCATATCCTTTTTCAGCATCTATAATAACACCTGATCCTAGTGCATGAAACTTTTCGTTTGTATTATCAGAATTAGGATTAGAACGACAAAATGGAGAATTTCGAAATGGTGAATTACCTTGACAAAATGGAGAATTATCACCAAAAAATGGTTGAAATTGATGCGGTAAACGAGAATTCTGAATTATAGTACTTCCCTCAATATTAATACTAATTACTGAAGGCATAACTTTTTCTAGCATAGGTGCTAAACTAGGAATTACATGTATAGAGGAAATATTATTAGAAACAGATTTTTCATTTCCCCAAGACATTCCGAAACTTAGTAACAGAGTTAAAATAAATACTGTTCCGCCTAATACTATATTTATTCTTTTCATTATTTCTTTCTCAATAAATTACAATCTAATCTCATAGATAAAGCGAATAAAAAATACAAAATTTTTAATTAAAATAAACCCTTATTATACACTCCATAATTCATTAACTCCATCAATCGTTAGTAGATAAATAAAAAAGTATATCTTAAAAATATTTAAAAAATTGCAGTTTTTTAAATATTTTTGTAAATAACTATATTTCTATATAATATTATTTTCTATTTTAAAATATATGGTTTTATATATGATATTAAACAAAATAATTGGTATTTTTTTATGTTTTTTAACACTTTTCTTTATTATAAAAAATAAAAAAAAAACACAAACAATACAATTGCAAGGAAAAACCATGGGAACATACTGGCAAGTAAAAATTCCTAATACAAAAATAAAAAATATAAAATACATAAAAAAATTAATACAAAAAAATCTAGATGCAGATGAACAATTATTATCTCCTTGGAAAAAAAAATCTTTAGTTTATCAATTTAATCAATTAAAAAAATATAAACTATTAAAAATTAATAAAAAATTTTTAAAAATTATTTTAACAGCACTGACAATGCACAAAAAAACTAATGGAAAACTAGATATCACTATTGGCACATTAATTAATTTATGGGGTTTTGGAACTGAAAAAAAACCACACCATTACCCTTTAATAAATACCATTAAAAAAAATATAAATCTTACAGGTATTCACAATTTAAAAATTATTAATAATTCACATGGAATATATTTAAAAAAAAACATAAATGGTATGAAAATAAATCTTTCTACACTAGGTGAAGGGTTTGCTGTAGATCATTTATCTTGTATACTAAAAAAAAAAGGAATAAAAAATTATACTATTTCGATAGGAGGTACAGTTTTAGTTAACAATAAGACTAAAATTATCGCGATTCAAAAACCTACAGATAAAAAAAGATCAATTCAATTACTCGTTAATTTAAATAACAAATCTATTAGTACAGCAGGCACTTATCTTAATTATTATTTTCTTCATAGTAAGAATGTTTCACATATTATTGATCCTGAAAAAGGAACCCCTATAAAAAACAATTTAGTATCAGTAAGTGTTATTTCTTCAACTGCTTTAGAAGCAGACAGTTGGGATACTGCATTGCTATTACTAGGTGTTAAAAAAGCAAAAAAATTGTCTATTAATGAAAATTTAGCAGTCTGTCTTATAATTAAAGAAAAAAATAAATTTTTGACATGGATATCACCTCAATTTAAAAAATTTTTAATCTAAAAAGATTGTGAGAAATTTAATTTTAAAAAAGTATATAATTGTTTAATTTACTTCAACATTATTGATAATATTTAATATATTTGTAATAATATATAAAATTCAAAAATGAATAAATATTAAAAATCTTTTTTTAAAATTAAATTACATTGTTCTTACTTTGTTCTTACTTTATCTAGATAAACTATCAGGATAAACTACAAATAAAAAATAGGAATAAACCTAATAAAATAGCATCCTGGAGGAAAAAATGGAAATATTATCAGGAGCCGAAATGGTTATTAGATCATTAATTAATCAGGGAATACAACATATATTTGGTTATCCTGGTGGTGCGGTACTAGATATTTATGATGCTCTAAAAACTATTGGTGGAATTGAACATATTTTAGTTAGACATGAGCAAGCTGCTACTCATATGGCTGATGGATATGCTAGATCTACTGGTAAAGTAGGTGTCGTATTAGTGACTTCTGGACCAGGTGCTACTAATGCAATTACTGGAATTGCAACAGCTTATATGGATTCAATTCCAATGATAGTTATTTCAGGTCAAGTAGCATCATCTTTAATTGGTTACGACGCATTTCAAGAATGTGATATGATTGGTATTTCTCGTCCAATAGTTAAACATAGTTTTTTAGTTAAAAAAACTGAAGATATACCTATTGTTTTTAAAAAAGCATTCTGGATAGCATCTACTGGACGACCTGGACCAGTAGTTATTGACTTACCTAAAGATATTTTAAAACAAAAAAGTAAATCAGAATTTATATGGCCTAAAAATGTACATATACGATCTTATAATCCAACTACTAAAGGTCATAAAAGACAAATTAAAAAAGCACTCAGCATATTATTAAAAGCTAAAAAACCTGTTATTTATGCTGGTGGTGGCGTAATTAGTTCTAATAGTAGTCAAGAGCTAATAGAATTTGCAGAAAAAACTAATTGTCCTGTTACAACATCCTTAATGGGATTAGGAGCTTTCCCTGGAAATCATCCTCAAAGTATTTCTATGTTAGGTATGCATGGTACATACGAAGCTAACATGGCTATGCATAATGCTGATGTAATTTTTGCTGTTGGAGTTCGTTTTGATGACAGAACAACAAATAATTTAAAAAAATATTGTCCAAATGCTACTATTCTACATATTGATATAGATCCTACATCTATTTCTAAAACTGTTTCTGCGGATATACCAATAGTTGGAGATGCAAAACATGTTTTAAAAGAAATTATTGAATTAATAAAAAAAGAAAAAGAAATTCATTCATTAAATCAATGGTGGGATACTATAAAAGAATGGAAAAAAGTTAAAAGTTTAGATTATAATATAAAAAGTGAAAAAATAAAACCTCAAAATGTTATCCAAACACTTTTTAAATTAACCAAAGGAAAATCTTATATTACTTCTGATGTTGGTCAACATCAAATGTTTACAGCACTATATTATAAATTTAATAAACCTAAACATTGGATTAATTCTGGTGGATTAGGCACTATGGGTTTTGGATTACCTGCTGCACTAGGTGTGAAATTAGCTATACCCAATGCTACTGTAATTTGTATTACTGGCGATGGTAGTATTCAAATGAATATTCAAGAATTATCCACTGCAAAACAATACAACTTATCAGTTTTAATAGTGAATTTAAATAATTCTTCTTTAGGCATGGTAAGACAGTGGCAAGATATGATTTATTCTGGAAGACATTCTCATTCATATATGGACTCGCTTCCAGATTTTGTAAAATTAGTAGAATCATATGGACATATTGGATTGCGTATAGAAAAAACACAAGAATTAGAAGAAAAATTGATATTCGCATTAAAAAAACTATCTGAAGGAAATTTAGTTTTTTTAGATATTCAAATAGATAATTCTGAGCATGTTTATCCTATGCAAATTCAAGGAGGAGGCATGAATGAAATGTGGTTAAGGAAAAAAGAGGTTTTTTAATAAAAATATGCGAAGAATTTTATCTATTCTCTTAGAAAATGAATCAGGTGCACTATCACGTGTAATAGGACTCTTTTCACAAAGAGGTTATAATATAGAAACAGTCACAGTAGCACCGACAGAAGACCCATCTTTGTCAAAAATGACGATACAAACAGTAGGAAACGAAAAATCTATTGAACAAATTGAAAAACAACTACATAAATTAATTGATGTATTAAGAGTAATTAAAATTGAACAAACATCTCATATCGAACGTGAAATTATGTTATTAAAAGTACAAATAAATAATTGCAAAAATGATATTAAACATATTACTGAAATTTTTCGCGGACAAATCGTAGATATCACATCTACTACATATGTATTACAACTTGCAGGAACTACAAAAAAATTAGATTCTTTTCTTAAAATAATTAGAAATATATCTGAAATTATTGAAATGACTCGTTCTGGTATTGTAGGGATTTCGAGAGGTTAATTCAGATATAATATCTTCATTATATGTTTTTTAAATAGGAAACCAAGTATATTTTAAAAAACTTCATTAATTATTACTTACACATGGTCATAAAATATAAATGATCATGTGTCTTTTTTATTTATATTATAAAATTTCACTTATGACAGAAAACATAACACATATTCCTGTAATGACAAAAGAATTAATTGAATCATTAAAAATTAAAAAAGATGGTATTTATATTGATAGTACATTTGGAATGGGTGGACATTCTATTGAAATTTTAAAAACACTAGGAAAAAATGGAAAACTATATTCAATTGACAGAGATTTTAAATCTATATTAATAGGAAATAAAATTCAAGATAAACGTTTTTGTATAATTCACGGTACTTTTTCAAAAATTTTAAATTATGCGAAATCTAAAAAAATTATTAAAAAAGTTGATGGAATCTTATTTGATTTAGGTGTTTCTTCATTACAAATAGAAGATTATAAAAGAGGTTTTTCATTTAAAAAAAATGGACCTCTAGACATGAGAATGAATCAAAGTTGTGGTATTACAGCATCAGATTGGATTTATAAAAGCGATGCTAAAAAAATTATGTTTGTTTTAAAAAATTTTGGAGAAGAACGTTTTTCAAAAAAAATTGCATATGCAATTAAAAACTATAGTAAAACAAAAAAAATAACAGAAACTTTAGAATTAGTTAGTATTATAAAAAAAGCAATACCAATAAAAAGTATATTTAAACATCCGGCCAGACGAACTTTTCAAGCAATTAGAATTTATATTAATCAAGAATTAGAAGAAATTAAAAATGCGCTAGAAGATTCATTAAAAATATTAAAACCAGGAGGTCGTATTGTAGTCATTAGTTTTCATTCATTAGAAGACAGAATAGTCAAAAAATTTATGCTAAAACATAGTATGAAAGCAATAATTCCATATGGTATGCCTATAACAGAAAAAAAAATAGAAAAACTTAAAGTATGTAAATTAAAAATTATCAATCGGTTATTACCAACTTACGAAGAAATTAAAACAAATCCTAGATCTAGAAGTTCTATCTTACGTACAGCAGAATTAAAAAAATATGAATAAAAAAAAACAACACTATGACTTACCAAATATTATTAAAAATGATTTTCTTTCATATGGTAAAATACATATTGTTCTTTTATTAGCAATAATATTATCTGCTAATTCGATTGTAATTATAGTTTATAAGACACGAATGTTAATTGCTGAAGAAGAAAAGTTACGTATAGAAAAAAAAAAAAAAAGTGATGAATGGAGAAATTTGATAATTGAAAAGAATACTCTTACTATGCCTCCAATTGATTAATGAAAATATTTACTTATTTAAAATAGATAATTATTTAAATAAAATATAAATATTATCAATTTTTTAAAAATCTCGAAAAATAAGATAATTACAAAATGTACAGAACAAAAAATACAAAATCATTTAAAGAAAAAAAAATAAGAAAAAGAAATTATATAAATTGGCGTTTTATAGCACTATGTAGTATCCTTTTCTCATTTTTGATTATCTTAACATTACGTATAATATTTATTCAATTTATTGATTCTAAAAAACTATCATATGAAGGAGATCGTAGAACTTTAAGAATACAATCTGTATTAAATACAAGAGGAATTATTAAAGATCGTCTTGGATATCCATTAGCTGTTACTGTGCCTGTAAATGCTGTATTTATAGATCCTAGTATGATTCAAAATGACATAGACATTGAAAATAATGTGAGATGGAAAGCGTTATCTGAAGTTCTTTCTATTCCATTAAAAAAAATTATTTTTCATGTTAATTTTGATAAAAATATAAAATTCATTTATTTAGCACGTCGAATTGCTCCTGAACTTGGTGAATATATTAAAGCATTAAAACTACCTGGAATTTATTTAACGGAAGAAGCAAAACGTTATTATCCTTCAGGTAAAATTGCTGCACAACTTATTGGAGTTAATAATATAGATGACGAAGGAATTGAAGGTGTTGAAAAAAGTTTTAATGATTACTTAACAGGAAAACCAGGAAAAAGAAAAATAAGAAAAGATAATGAGGGACACGTTATTGAAAATATATCTTTAATTAATAAGTCTAAATCCAAAAATTTAATCTTAAGTATTAATAAAGAACTACAAACGATTACTTATCAAAAATTATATGAAGGAGTTAATAAAAACAAAGCAGATTTTGGAATTGCTGTATTAATTGATATAAAAACCGGAGAAATATTATCAATGGCTACTAGCCCAGCATATAATCCAAATGAAAGACAATATATAGTTTCAAAAAATTTTCGAAATCGAGCTATTACAGATGTTTTTGAACCAGGTTCTACAGTTAAGCCAATAGTTATCATGGAAGCATTAAAAGAAGGTATTATTAAACAAAATTCAATAATAAATACTAAACCTTTTTTTATTAGAAAACACCAAATAAAAGATGTTTCATATAATGAAAAATTAAACATTGCAGGAATATTACAAAAATCTAGTAATGTCGGAGTTTCCAAAATTGCAATGTCTATGGCAACCAAAGATTTAATTAATACATATTTAAAATTTGGATTAGGAGAACGAACTAACTTGGGATTAATTGGAGAACATCAAGGATTTTTACCTAAAAAGAAAGTATTATCAAATTTAGAAAAAGCAACTTTCTCTTTCGGATATGGACTTATGGTTACACCACTTCAATTAGCTAGATTATATACTACTATTGGTAGTTATGGAATTTATCGGCCGCTTTCTATTGTAAAAATTAATAAACCACTATATGAAAAAAGAATTTTTCCTCAAAAATATGTAAAAACAGTTATTGAAATGATGCAAAAAATTATTCCACCAGATGAAAGTGAAACTACAGCAGAAATGAAAAAATATCGTATAGCTATAAAAACAGGAACAGCAAAAAAAGTTGGAAGTCATGGATGTTATATTAAGAAATATATAGCTTACACTGCAGGTTTTGCACCGGCCAATAATCCAAAATTTTCTTTAATAATCGTTATTGATAATCCTAAAGGAAATAAATACTATGGAGGCGCGGTTTCTGCTCCAGTTTTCAATAAAATTATGACATTAGTCTTGAAAACAATGAAAATTCAACCAGATAATTTATAAGAAACAAATAAATTTAAATCAAATTCATGAAAGAAAAAAACTTAAAACATTTTTTATCACCTTGGATTAAAAATCTTCCAAAAAAAAATATCAATAATCTAGTTTTAGATAGTAGAAAATTAAAACCTAAAGATATTTTTATAGCTATAAAGGGTAAAGAAAAAGATGGACATGATTTTATTTTAGAAGCAATTTCTAAAAAAGTAACAGCAGTACTATCTGAAATTACAGAAAAAAATCAACATGGGAAAATAAATTATATTCATAATACTCCTATTATATCTTTTTTTAAACTATCTAAGCAACTTTCAAAATTAGCTGAAAGATTTTATTATAAACCCAGTAATCAATTAAAAATAATTGGAATAACTGGAACAAACGGAAAAACAACAGTAACACAACTTATAAACCAATGGAGTGAATTATTAGGTAATAAAATTGCTACAATGGGTACTCTAGGTAATGGTTTTTATAAATCATTAAAGTATACAAATAACACCACTTCATCATCAATCGATATACAATCATTTTTAAGTTCAGTATTAAATAAAGTTAAATTAGTTACTTTAGAAGTTTCATCCCATGGTTTAGTACAAGATCGTGTTAAAAATATATCATTTTATGCTGCAATATTTACTAATTTAACACAAGATCATTTAGACTATCATGAAAATATGAAAAAATATGAATTAGCTAAACGTTCACTTTTTACTGATTACCAAGTTAAAAAAATAATATTAAATGCTAATGATAAATATGCAAAAAATTGGTTAAAGCAATTTTCTAATAAATATACAATTGCAGTAACAATTCAAGATGATACACAAAAAAAATATTCTACAAAATGGATTAATGCAATTTATATTAAAATGAATGGTGAAAAAACTGATGTAAAATTTGAATCTAGTTGGGGAAAAGGAATTTTATCAACTTATTTAATAGGAAAATTTAATATAGAAAACTTATTACTAGCAATGGCATGCATGTTAGAAATGAATAATAAATTATCTGATCTTATTAAAACATCTATTCAACTAGATCCAATATATGGGAGAATGCAAAAATTTAATTTTTTTAAAAAACCAATTTGCATTATAGATTATGCTCATACTCCCGATGCGTTAGAAAAATCATTAAATGCAATTAAATTACAATATTCAAAAAAAAAAATATGGTGTATATTCGGATGTGGTGGAGAAAGAGATCAAAAAAAACGTCCTTTAATGGGTAAAATTGCGGAAAAAATAGCAAACCAAATTGTCATCACTAATGATAATCCTAGAAATGAAGATCAAAATAAAATTATTAAAGAAATTGTAATTGGATGTAAAC
Organism: Buchnera aphidicola (Aphis nerii); assembly: GCF_005083105.1. Classification (NCBI taxonomy): domain Bacteria; kingdom Pseudomonadati; phylum Pseudomonadota; class Gammaproteobacteria; order Enterobacterales; family Erwiniaceae; genus Buchnera; species Buchnera aphidicola. Next base: position 241,043 of record NZ_CP034885.1, on the reverse strand, counting down.
AAAAAGAAAAAATAAAAATTATTCCAAATAGAAAAAAAGCTATTTCTTATGTTTTTTTTCAATCAAATATCAATGATATAATTTTTATTGCTGGTAAGGGACATGAAAATTACCAAATAATTAAAAATCAGTATATTTACCACTCAGATCAAGAAATAGTATTAAATTTATTGGGAAAAACAACATGATTCCTATGTCGTTAAAAAAAATTGCTAATATTACAAATGGCTTATTATATGGAGAAAATAAAATAATAAATAATATTAGCATAAATAGTAAAGAAATAACAACAAACACTTTATTTATCGCATTAAAGGGTAAAAAATTTGATGCGCATATTTTCATTAAAGAAGCAGTTAAAAAAAAATGTTCTGCAATACTAACTAATAAAAAAATAATATACTGCATTTCTTATATTATAGTTCAAGATTCTACTATTGCTTTAGCAAAAATTGCTACATACCTTCGCAATAAAATTAATCCTAAAATATTGGCTATTACTGGATCTTGTGGAAAAACTTCAGTGAAAGAAATGACTGCTTCTATATTAAAAAAACGTCACAATATAATATATACTATACATAATGAAAACAATCATATAGGAGTACCTATTACTTTATTAAAATTAAAAGAAACAGATAAATATGGAGTAATTGAATTAGGAACTAATCACCCAGGTGAAATTCGATATACCTCAAAAATTACTCAACCAAATATTGTTTTAATAAATAATATTTATTACTCACATTTAGAAGGTTTTAAATCATTATTAGGCATATCAAAAGAAAAATCAGAAATATTATCTTATTTAAAAAACAACGGTATAGTTGTGATTAATTTAGATAGCCACCATCTTTCACAATGGACAAAAAAAATTAAAAATAAAAAAATATTATATTTTTCTATTGAAAAAAAAAAGAAAGTGATTTTTTTGCTACTAATATTAAAATTAATGCAAATAAAACATGTTTTATTATGCATACACCATCTGGAACAATAAATATTGTTTTACCCTTTCTAGGTTATCAAAGTATATCTAATGCATTAGCTGCTAGCGCCCTTGCATTTTCAATTAAAATACCATTAAAACAAATTCAAATAGGATTATTAGAAACTCCCATTGTACCAGGACGATTAGAACCTATTAAGTTAAACAATAATACAATTTTAATCAATGATACATATAACTCAAATGTTGCTTCTATGATTGTAGCTATTAAAATTTTAGAAAAAATGCCGGGTTATAAAATATTAGTTATAGGAGATATGGCAGAATTAGGTGAAAAAAGTATTTTATACCATAAAATTATAGGAAATATTGCTAATGCATCAAATATCAATCATATTTTTAGTTTTGGAAAATATAGCTATGAAATTTTTAAAATATGTAAAAATGGAAGACATTTTTTAGAAAATCAGAAGCACATATTAAACAAAAAATTAAAAGAAACTATTTTAAAACACAATAAAAGTACAATTTTAATAAAAGGTTCACGTAATATGAAAATGGAAACTATTATAGAATATTTAATCAAGGAATATAAAAAAAATGATATTTTTAATTAATAAATGCTTAAATTTGAAAATATTTAACATGATTTTTTTTCGAATAATATTTAGCTTATTAACATCATTTTTTATAAATTTATTTATTATACCATACGTTATATCGTATTTTAAAAAATTAGAAAAATTTCAAACAATACGAATTGATGGTCCTATTGCTCATCTTGATAAAAATAATGTTCCTACTATGGGAGGATTATTTATTATTATTTCAATATTACTATCTGTTTTTCTTTATTGTGACTTGTATAATACATATATCTGGTATGTTATTTCTATTGTATTAGGATATGGTTTAATTGGCTTATTAGATGATTATAAAAAAATAAAATTTAATAATTCAACAGGACTAAAAATGTTATGGAAATTTTTTTGGTTATCAATAATTGCAATATTAGTTATTTATATTATGTATTTTAATGAAGAAATCAAAATTTCTATTAAACTAATAGTTCCTTTTTATACTTCAATTGATCTAAAGTTGAATTATTTCTATATATTTCTATCATATTTAGTTATTGTAGGTACAAGCAATGCAGTTAATTTAACAGATGGATTAGATGGATTAGCAATAATGCCAGTAATTTTTATATCATTAGGATTTAGTTTAATTGCTTTTTTTAGCTCTAATATTGATTTATGTAATCATCTAAATATTTTTTATTTATTCAAAGCAAATGAATTAAGTGTATTATGCGCAGCAATTGCTGGTTCTGGATTGGGATTTTTATGGTTTAATGCTTATCCTGCTAAAATATTTATGGGAGATGTCGGGTCTTTATCACTAGGTGGTGCATTAGGAATAATCTCTATACTACTACACCAAGAGTTATTATTATTATTAATGGGTGGAATTTTTGTATTTGAAACTATATCTGTAATATTACAAATTATTTATTTTAAAATCAGAAAAAAAAGAATATTTAAAATGGCACCAATTCATCACCATTATGAAATAAAAGGATTATCAGAAAATTTAATTACTGTTAGATTTTGGATAATATCTTTTATATTATTATTAATAGGAATAACATCATTAGGGATAAATAATGTCATATAAGTATTCAAATAAAAAAATATTAATTTTAGGAATTGGATTAACTGGAATATCTTGTATTAATTTCTTTTTGCAAAGAGGTATAGTTCCTAAAATCATTGATGAATCTCAAAAACCTGATTATCTAAATAAAATTCCTAAAAATATTCAATATAAATTGGGAAGTTTAGATAAAACATGGATTTTAGAATCAGATTTGATTATTATTAGTCCTGGAATATCTTCTTTTAAACCTATTTTAATCAAGGCTCAAATTTTAGGTATTGAAATTATCAGCGACATTGAATTGTTTTCAAGAGAAGCAAAATCTCCAATTATTTCTGTTACAGGAACTAATGGAAAAAGTACTGTAGCAACCATGGTAAAAAAAATTGCAGAACAATCAGGATGTAAAGTTTGTTTAGGAGGTAACATTGGATTTCCAGCTTTAGAAATGTTAGATAAAAAAGCTGATTTATATATACTAGAGTTATCTAGTTTCCAACTAGAAAATATATTTACTTTAAAATCAAAAATAGCTGTTGTACTGAATATTACTGAAGATCATTTAGATAGATATCCAATGGGATTTAAACAATATAAAAAAATTAAATTATCTATTTATAAAAATTCCGAAATATGTTTAATAAACGAAACAGAAAAAAAATATTATTTTAAAAATAAAAACAAAAAATATATTACTTTTGGAACAAAAAAAAGTGATTATTATATTGATTACATAAAAGAAAATGCTTTTTTATGTTATAAAAAAGAAAAAATAATTGATACATCCAAAACTACTTTATATGGATATCAAAATTATGAAAACGCTTTGATATCATTAGCAATTTCAGATGCTATGAATTTTCCTAGAAATAAAACTAAAGACGTATTTAGTAAATTTTCAAATTTGCCACATAGATTTCAAATAGTACATAAAAAAAATAATATATTTTGGATTAATGATTCAAAATCAACAAATGTAAATAGCACTAAAATAGCTTTAAAAAATATTAATGTTCAAGGTACAATATGGTTATTATTAGGAGGAGATAAAAAATCTGCTAATTTTAATCTTTTAAAAAATGATTTTAAAAAATTAAAAATTAAAATATATTGTTTTGGAAAAGATGGTATGAATATAGCCAAAATATATAAAAATAATTCTATTTATGTTGAAAGTTTAAAAGAAGCTATGATTTTAATTGCACAAAAAGTAGTACCAGGTGATATAGTACTTTTATCTCCAGGATGTAGTAGTAAAGATCAATTTAAAAATTTTGAAGAAAGAGGCAATCTTTTTATAACATTATCAAAGGAAATCAGTTAATGTTTTTAAAAAAAAAATAAAAAAAAATACAGAAAAATATATTATATTATATGATCGATTGCTAGTATGGTTAACTTTAGCTTTATGTATTACTGGATTAATAATGGTAATATCTACATCTATACCTATAGGACAAAACTTGTATAAAGATCCCTTTTTTTTTGTAAAAAGAGAAATATTTTATTTTATTTTAATATTTTTATTATCTTTTGTTTTTTTAAGAATACCTATTACTTCTTGGAAAGAATATAGTAATATTATCATTATAATTTCAACTATTTTACTTGTTATTGTATTATTAGTAGGAAAGTCCGTACATGGATCTTATCGATGGATAAGTATAGGTATATTACATATACAACCTGCTGAAATATCTAAGATTTCTTCTTTTCTCTATATTTCTAACTATCTTTCAAGAAAAATTAAAGAAGTACACAATAATTTTTGGGGATTTTTAAAACCCATGAGTGTTATTGCCATGGAATCAATTTTTTTGTTAGCAGAACCAGATTTAGGAACAGTGATAGTTTTGTTTCTTACATCTTTATCTATTTTATTTCTTTCTGGGGCAAAAATAAAACAATTTTTTTCAATTATTGGTTTAGTTGTACTATTAATAATATTTTTAATATTAACTAAACCATATCGCATTAATAGAATATTATCATTTTGGAATCCTTGGAAAGATCCATTTGGCAATGGCTATCAATTGACACAATCATTGATAGCATTAGGAAGAGGCCATTTTTTGGGACAAGGTTTAGGGAATTCAATACAAAAACTAAATTATTTACCAGAAGCTCACAGTGATTTTATTTTTTCTATTATTGGAGAAGAACTAGGATATATAGGTTGTTTTTTAATATTATTAACTATTTTTATTATTTCTTTTCGAGCTATGCATATTGGACAAAAATCTCTTGAAAAAAAACAACTTTTTTCGGGTTTTTTAGCTTGTTCAATTGGTTTATGGTTTAGCTTTCAGACATTAATTAACATTGGGGCTGTAACTGGAATATTACCAACTAAGGGATTAACTTTACCTTTAATTAGTTATGGAGGTTCAAGTTTAATTATTAATTTAATAGCTATTTGCATTTTATTAAGAATTGATTTCGAATCAAGATTAAGTAAAAATCAAGCACTTCCTAAGGAAAATTAAATGCATTCTAAAAAAATTATAATTATAGCAGGAGGTAGTGGTGGACATGTTTTTCCTGGTATTACTATAGCAAATTATTTAATTAAACATGGATGGGAAGTAAATTGGATAGGAACAAAAAATAAAATAGAATCCGAAGTTGTTCCTAAAAATAATATTAAAATTCATTTTATACAGATTAATGGATTACGAAATACTAATTTAAAAAACTTAATTTATTCTCCAATATATATATTAAAATCATATTTAAAAGTAAAAAAAATTATAAATAATTATTTTCCAAATATTATATTAGGTATGGGGGGCTATGTCTCTGGCCCTGGTTGTTTAGCAGCTTGGTCTTCAAAGATTCCTTTTATTCTACATGAACAAAATAAAATTCCAGGTATTACGAATCGAATACTTTCTAAAATATCTACAAAAAACATGCAAGCATTTTCAGGCGCATTAAAAAATGCTGAAGTTGTAGGAAATCCTATACGTGAAAACATTATACAAATTAAACCCCCTATTAATCGTTTTAAAAATAGATCTGGTCCTTTACGAATATTAATTATAGGCGGAAGTCAAGGTGCATCTATTTTTAACAGTATTTTACCTAAAATACCATTATTTTTAAAATCAAAAGTTATTATTTGGCATCAAACAGGAAAAAAAGAACTAGAAAAAACACAAAAAAAATATCAAAAATATGGATTACATCAACATATAATTGATGATTTTATTGAAAATATAGCTTCTGCATATGAATGGGCTGACCTGGTTATATCTCGTTCTGGTGCGTTAACTGTAAGTGAAATAAGTAGTGTAGGACTAGGTTCAATTTTAATACCATACCCACATAAAGATCAACAACAATTACTAAATGCACAAGATTTAAAAAAAAATGGTGCTGCAAAAATTATTGATCAATCTAAATTTAATATAGAAAATGTAGTGAAAATACTAAATTCTTTAGATAGATATAAACTATTCATAATGGCAAAAAAAGCTTTTTCTCTAAGAGTTAAAGATTCTACAAAAAAAATCTTTAAAATAATTAATAACATTACTGAAAAACAAATTCTCAATAATTAAATATATAAAAAAATGAACGTAAAAAATATAAAAAAAAACAATTTCTTTCAAAATAAATCATTTAATAAAATTCATTTTATAGGAATTGGAGGTTCTGGAATGAATGGAATTGCTTTAATTTTATTACAATTAGGATGTAAAATTACTGGTTCAGATATATCAGAAACTTCTATTACACAAAAACTAACAGAATTAGGAATCATTATATATTTTAAACATTGTAAAAAAAACATTAAAAATGTTGATTTTATTGTAATATCTAGTGCTATTACATTAAATAACCCAGAAATTATAGAAGCAAAAAAAAAAATATTCCTATATTATTAAGAGCAGAAATGTTACAAATATTAATGCAATTTAAGTTTGGAATAGCTATTTCTGGAACACATGGTAAAACCACTACAACTTCAATGATTTTTGATATATTCAATGAAAACAAGTTGGATCCTACTATTATTAATGGCGGTTTAATAAAATCAATTAATTCTTATTCTAAATTAGGACATTCCGATTACTTTATTGCAGAAGCAGATGAAAGTGATCGTTCATTTCTTTATTTAACTCCAAAAATCATTGTTGTAACTAATATTGAATCTGATCATGTGAATAATTATAATAATGATTTTAGTTTATTAAAAAAATCATTTTTAACATTTATAAATATAATTCCATCAAATAGTACGGTTATATTATGTATAGATAATCCTGCTATACAAGAAATCATTCCAGAAATAAAATGTAAGATTATTACATACGGATTCAGTAATACTGCTGAAGTTCAAATTCGTCATTATCAGCAAAATAATTTTATTTCAAACTTTACTTTAATTCGAAAAAATCAATTAAATTTAAATATTCATTTGAAAATGCCTGGTAAACATAATGCTTTAAATGCAGCAGCTGCAGTAGCACTAGCAACTAAAGAAAAAATACCTGATCAAAGAATTCTTAAATCATTAAAAAATTTTCAAGGTACCTGTAGAAGATTCGAATATCTTGGAAAAATATCAATAAAAACAAACAAAACTTTAAAAAAAAATATTATGTTAATTGATGATTATGGTCATCATCCAACTGAGCTAGACGAAAATATTAAAACAATAAGAACAAGTTGGCCTGAAAAAAAAATAATAATGATATTTCAACCTCATCGATATACAAGAACATATAACTTATATAATGAATTTATTAAAATTTTATCTAAAGTAGATACATTAGTAATTTTAAATGTTTATTCTGCAAATGAAAACATAATTAATGGAGCAGACAGTAAATCAATATATAACGATTTAAAAAAAACAAAAAATATGAATGTAATTTTTATTAAAAATGATAAATTAATATTAAATTCTATTATTTCTTATCTCACTGGAGATGATATTATTTTAATACAAGGTGCTGGAAATATAGATAAAATAGCTAGTGAAATTTTTATTCAAAAAAACACAAAAGTGACAATATGAAAAAAAAAGTAGCAGTACTCTTAGGTGGTAATTCTTCAGAACGAGAAATATCAATAATATCAGGAAATGCAGTGTTAAAGAGTTTAATTCGCTCTGGAATTAACGCATATTCATTTGATACACGTGATTTCCCTATTATGCAATTAAAAAAACAAGGATTTGATTTAGCATATATTGCACTGCATGGAAAAGGAGGTGAAGATGGTAGTATTCAAGGAGTATTGGAATATTTAAATATTCCTTATACTGGTAGTGGAATTATGGCATCTTCAATTGCTTTAGACAAAAAAAGAACAAAACTATTATGGAAATCTGATAATCTACCTGTATTACCTGATATATATATTCAAAAAAAAGATGTTTTAAAAGGTATAAATAATTTTTTAATAAAAGAAAATTTTAAAAAACTACCATATCCAATTGTAGTAAAACCAAATAATCAAGGATCAAGTATAGGTATTACATTAGTTCATTTTAAAGATCAGCTAAAAAATGCAATTGAAAAAGCATTTAATTATAGTAATACTATTTTATTGGAAAAATTTGTTATAGGAAAAGAATATACAGTTTCCATTCTTGATACGCAAATATTACCTTCTATCCAAATTATTACAAAAAATAATTTTTATGATTATATTTCAAAATATCAATCATCTTCTACTAAATATTTATGTCCAAGCGGATTAAATTTAAATCAAGAAAAAAAATTAAAAAAAATAATAAAGCGAGCTTGGAATACGTTAGGATGTAATGGATGTGGTAGAATTGATGTAATATTAGATAATAATAATAAATTTTGGTTGCTAGAAGTAAATACCATTCCAGGTATGACACATCGTAGTTTACTTCCAATATCTGCAAATGCTATAGGTATATCATTTGATAAATTAGTACTAAAAATTTTAAATAAAACTATTACACCAAATATTTAACAAAAAATATATTTAAAAGATTTAAATATTAAAAAATAAAAGATTTGTTATTATTTGATAGATTTGTTAAATATAAACATATTTTTTTAGTTTAAAATAAAAAATTAAAAATGTTATTTAATGAATTTAATTTTTTATAATTAATATTATCATATACTTTGTAAACAAAAACTTAGATTTTTAAAAACTTATTTCTGTCTAAATAAACAATTTTAAAACATTGTTGATGTCAAACAACTATAATATAAAATATCAGAAATTCTGATTTATAATACAAGGCATAATTTAAAAAAATATAGTATAGGCTAAGAAATAATGATTATATCAACAAATAAAAAATTGGTAGTAGGACTAGAAGTAGGAACTACTAAAGTAGTAACATTAGTAGGTGAAATTTTAATAGATAATACAATAAAAATAATCGGTATTGGAATATGTAAGTCAAAAGGAATAGATAAAGGTAGAATTAACAATTTAGATGCAGTTGTTTCATGTATACAGGAATCTATTTATCAAGCTGAAATTATGGCTAATTGTAATATTACTTCAGTATATTTATCTTTATCTAGTAAATATGTTAATTGTCAAAATGAAATAGGAATGGTTCCTATTTCTGAAGATGAAGTTACAAAAGAAGACATAGAAAACGTAATACATACTGCAAAATCAGTTAAAATACTTAATGAACATCATATAATACATGTAATTCCTCAAGAATATTCAATTGATCAACAATCTGGAATAAAAAATCCAATAGGTTTATCAGGTACGAGAATGCAAGTAAGAGTACATTTAATTACTTGTCATGAAAATATAGCTAAAAATATAATTAAAGCAGTAGAAACATGCAATATAAAAGTTGATCAAATAATTTTTTCAGGTCTTGCATCTAGTAAAGCGGTATTAAGTGAAGAAGAATGTAAACTAGGTGTCTGTATGATTGATATAGGTGGGGGGACAATAGATTTTACTACATATATTGATGGATTTATAGAAGACAGTCAAGTCATTCCATATGCAGGAAATATTGTAACTAAAGATATTTCATATGCATTTAGAACTTCTTATTCTGATTCAGAAATTATAAAACAAAATTATGTCTCTTCAGAATTATCTGATGATATTCAATTTCCTGAAAAATATCAAAATCTATTTAAAAATCTAGAACTAGATACCGTATCAGAAGTAATTGAATCAAGGTATAATGAATTATTAACTTTAATTCATCATAGAATTCTTTATATACAAAATAAACTTTACAAAGAAGGTAGAAAATATCAATTATCAAGTGGTATAGTATTAACAGGAGGTGCTTCAACTATTCCATTAATAAAAAAATATGCAGAAAAAGTTTTTCAAAATAAAATTCGTATTGCTAAGCCTATAAATATTTCAGGATTAATAGAAAATATAACTGAACCACATTATTCAACAGTAGTGGGATTATTACACTATGGAAAAGAATTTTACTTAAAATCTAAAAATATGAAAAAAGAAAGTTCTTTTATTGAAAAATGGTTTAAACAAATTAATAATTGGTTTAAAAAAGAATTTTAAACTAATTTTAAACGTCTTTAAAATTTAAGATAGATAATGGAATTAAATTATGTTTGAGCCTGTAGAATTAAGTAATAATGCAATAATTAAAGTAGTAGGTGTTGGTGGGGGTGGTGGAAATGCTGTGGAATACATGGTAAGAGAACGTATTGAAGGAGTTGAATTTTTTGCCATTAACACTGATGCACAAGCTTTAAGAAAAATAGAAGTAGGTCAAACTATTCAAATAGGAAATAATATTACTAAAGGACTAGGAGCCGGTGCAAATCCAGAAATTGGAAGAAACTCAGCAGAAGAAGATAAAGAATTATTAAAATCAGCATTAGATGGTTCTGATATGGTGTTTATAGCTGCTGGAATGGGCGGTGGAACTGGGACTGGAGCAGCACCAGTCGTAGCAGAAATAGCAAAAGAATTAGGTATTTTAACTGTAGCTGTAGTAACAAAACCTTTTAATTTTGAAGGTAAAAAAAGAATGATTGTAGCTGATCAAGGAGTTGTTGAATTATCAAAATACGTCGATTCTTTAATAACAATACCAAACGATAAATTACTTAAAGTACTTAGTAGAGGTATTTCTTTATTAGATGCATTTGGAGCTGCAAATAATGTATTAAAAGGTGCTGTACAGGGTATTGCCGAACTAATTACTAGACCTGGTCTTATGAATGTAGATTTTGCGGATGTTCGTACTGTTATGGCAGAAATGGGATATGCTATGATGGGTACTGGCATATCTTCTGGAGAAAATCGTGCTGAAGAAGCGGCAGAAATAGCAATATCAAGTCCTTTATTAGAAGATATAGATTTATCAGGAGCTAGGGGGGTTTTAGTAAATATCACCGCTGGTTTTGATTTAAAATTAGATGAATTTGAAACAGTAGGGAATACTATTAGATCTTTTGCTTCAGATAACGCAACAGTTGTTATAGGAACATCATTAGATCCAGATATGAATGATACTCTTAGAGTAACAGTCGTAGCAACTGGAATTGGTATGGAAAAATACTCAGATACTACTAACCAAACTAAAAATAAATCTTCTAAAGAAAAATTGATGGATTATCGTTATCAATATTTAAATATGTCATCTACAACATTAGATAAGAAACATGTAAAAAATGAAATTAAAGAAACAGAAAATACAAAACGCAAAGAACCAGAGTATTTAGACATTCCTGCATTTCTTCGAAAAAGATCTGATTAATTTTGTAAAAGTAAAAATAAAAGACTTTTAAGTGTAAAATAGAAATTATTTATATTAGTTGAGATATTTTTATTATTATAATTATTACCTGCGCCAATAATAGAAAATAATCTATCGGCGCAAGGAATAAATAATTATATAGCAATTAATTTATATACATTTTTTTAAATTATTTAATTTATGATAAGATATGTTATCTTATTTATAATAATATCTAAATATTTTGAGAATATTTTAAAAGTGAAAAATATTATTAATAATCATATTAAACTCACAAAAACTGCTATTAAAAAAATTAAAAATCTAATCTTCGATAAAAAAAATAAAAACTTAAAATTAAGGGTCTATATTCTTGGTGGTGGATGTAGTGGTTTTCAATATCAATTTACTTTTGACGAGCATAAAAATAACGATGATATATTAATTAAACAAGGAGATGTTTCTATTATTGTTGATCCTATTAGTTTTCAATATCTAGTTGGTGGCAAAATAGATTATATAGAAAATTTAGAAGGATCAAAATTTATAGTTAAGAATCCAAATGCAAAAAATACATGTGGATGTGGTTTATCATTTAATATTTAAATAATTAAAATGAATTTATATGAATATAAAAATTGGAATTATTGGGGCTTTGGATCAAGAAATCAAAGAATTTACAAAAATTATAAAATATAAAAAAATAAAAAATATTGGACAATTTAAAATTTTTATAGGAAAATTTAAAAAAAATAATATTTTTTTAATAAAATCGGGTATTGGCAAGGTTTCTGCTAGCATTGCATGTATGATTCTTATTAATTCATTTAAACCAAATATTATTATTAATACTGGTTCAGCAGGTAGTTTAGATTCTCGATTAAAAATAGGAAATATTATAATTCCCAATTATTTATGTTATTATGACGTAAATTTAATAAATTTCGGATATTCTATGGGACAAGTTCCTCAATATCCAAAAAAATTTAAAATTAATAAAAACGTATATGATTTTACTATAAGCACTTCCATGAAATTTAAATTTAAATTTACTACAGGATTAATTATTACTGGAGATTCATTTATAAACGGAAAACAATTAGCTAATCAATTAAAATCTCAATTTTCAAATGCAATTGGAGTAGAAATGGAATCTACTGCAATAGCACAAGTTTGTTATCAATTTCATATACCATTAATTGTTGTAAAATCAATATCTGATTTATCTGATAAAAAAGCCACAATAAATTTCAAAAAAAATATATCTATTGCATCACTACAATCTTTTAAATTAGTTAAGTTAATATTAGAAAACATAAAATTTTGTAAATTTAATTAATAAATAATAGTATTATAATAATATTTTTGATAATCTTAAATAAATTAAAATATTTTTAAATATTTATTAAGCATATATTATTTAAAAAAATCATTATCCTTCTTTAAAAAAATCTAAAAATAAACTCTATTATTTCATTACACCTAAAATTAATTACTAAATAATTTATTATTAATATATTTAAGGGTAAAAAAAACCATGATTGATAAAAAAATATGGCATGAAAAACTTCATCGTCATATTGGACAATATTTTTTAATTGATAAAATGTTATATAAAGAAAAAAACAAATACCATGATATTAAGATCTTTTATAATACAGTCATGGGTAAAATAATGACAATAGATGACATTGTTCAGACTACAGAAAAAGATGAATTTATATATCATGAAATGTTAACTCATGTACCTATTTTTTCTCATGGATTTATAAAAGATGTATTGATAATAGGTGGGGGTGATGGAGGCGTATTAAGGGAAATATGCAAACATAAAAACGTCAATAATATCACGATGGTAGAAATTGACATGAGTATTATTAATTTATGTAAAAAATATTTTCCAAGTCATAGCAATGGTGCATATGATGACTCTCGTTTACAATTAATTATTGATGATGGACTCAATTTTATTAAGAATACAAACAAAAAATTTGATCTAATTATATCCGATTGTACTGATCCAGTAGGGTCTGGGAAAAGTTTGTTTTTTTCAGATTTTTATTTAAATTGCCAAAAAAATCTTAAAAAAAATGGAATTTTTGTAGCACAAAACGGAACTTCTTTTTTTCAAAAAAATGAGATTATTTCAACTTATAAAAATTTAACAAAATATTTTCACGATACTACTTTTTACCAAGCGACAATTCCTACGTATTATGGAGGAACAATGATGTTTGCATGGGGATCTGATAATATAGAGTTACGTTTAATTGATCTTAAAAAATTAAAATCCCGTATAAAAAAAACCAAATTAATTTTTAACTACTATAATCCTCAAATACATATAAGCAGTTTTTATTTGCCTCAATATATAATTAATACATTAGATAAAAGTTAGAAATCCTTTCATAGGAGAGTAATTAAATTGCAAAAACTAAAATTATATGGCTTTAATAATCTAACTAAAAGCCTAAGTTTTTGTATCTATGATATTTGTTATGCAAATACTAATAATTCAAGAAACAGCTATATTGCATATATTGATGAACAATATAATGCTGTTCGATTGAAAAAGATATTAAAAAAAACATGTTCAATTATTGGTGCTAATGTTTTAAACATATTTCATCAAGATTATGATCCACAGGGAGCAAGTGTAACTATATTAGTATGTGAGGAACCAATAAATTTAGATACAGCAAAGATTAAAAAAAACAAAAACATTATTTCATCTTCTGTGCTAGCGCATCTAGATAAGAGTCATATTTGTGTCCACACATATCCGGAAAGTCATCCTCAAAGTGGTATTTGTACCTTTCGTGCAGATATTGAGGTTTCAACATGTGGAATAATATCTCCACTTAACGCATTAAATTATCTTATAAACCAACTAGAATCAGATATTGTGACGATTGAATATCGTGTTAGGGGATTTACTCGTGATGTTAATGGAATAAAACATTTCATTGATCATAAAATTAACTCTATTCAAAATTTTATGTCTCACAGTATTAAATCTATGTATGAAATGGTCGACGTAAATGTATATCAAGAAAATATATTTCATACTAGAATGTTATTAAGAGAATTTCATTTACAAAATTATTTATTTAATACTAGTATTCAAGATTTATCACAAAGAGAACGTTCATATATTGTTGATTTATTATGGAAAGAAATGAGGGAAATATATCATGGTAGAAATATTCCTATGATTAAATCAGTATAAAATTAATATAATTTTATTATATATATTTAAAAATAAAATATTTAATATAATTCTTTT